>JAYTRQ010000513.1:0-4029 GCA_043746125.1 Armatimonadota bacterium
GCCGTCCCCTCGGATTCCGCCTCACGCTCCACCTTGAGGGCGGCGACATCTATCGTGTCGGGATTCTCCAAAGCCTGGATCAGCGCCGACATGGTCGGCCAGCGGCCCTGCGGCTGACGCCGGATCGCCTTCATCACGACTTCTTCAAGCGGGGCAGGGACGTCCTTGCGGAACTGGTGGAGCGGGGGCGGCTTGGCATTCACGTGCTGGTTCATCACGGCCAGGGCGTTGTCCCCACGGTACGGCAGGCAGCCCGCGATGAACTCGTAAAGGATCATGCCCAGGGCGTAGACGTCGGTCCGGCTGTCACCCCGACCGCCTTGGATCTGCTCCGGCGCCATGTAATCTGGCGTGCCCACCTGCGAGGAGAGCGGCCCCCAGGTGACGCGCCGGGCACCCTGCATAGACGCGATCCCGAAGTCCATGACTTTGGCCCGGCCATCCGGCGTGACGATGACGTTCTCCGGTTTGAGGTCCCGGTGCGCCACATGGTTCTCGTGGGCGTACTCTAAGGCACGGGCGAGTTGCAAACCTAGAGCGACGGCCTCTTTAAAGTCATCAGGCTTGCGTTGGTTTTCGCGCTCGCGCAGGACGTGGCGCAGCGTCTCGCCGGGCACATATTCCAGCACCAAAAATTCGGAATGGTTCAGCGTCGCTAGCTCGTGGAGCCGCTGAATGTTCGGATGGTTCAGCAGGTGGCCGATCTTCACCTCGCGCGAGAAGCGCTCATGCGTCGCCACATCCCCCATGATCTCCTCATGCGGGAATTTCAGCACCACTTCCTGGTTCTCCTGGGCGTCAAGGGCCAGGTAGACGTTGCTCATGCCGCCGTGCCCTAGCTCGCGGATGATCGAGTAGCGGCCAAGTTTCTGTCCCTGTTCTAGTTGCATACTGTTTCTTTCAATGCCTAAGAGACCGTATACAAAGCGTGGCGAAGGAGAGGAGGGCGCGGCAAGTAGCGCCCCCTACATTCCTGTCCCGGCTACGCTGCTGCCCACGATGCTGCTGCTCCCAAACCCATTTTTTAGGGGCACTGCTTGCTGCGCCCGCTTTATTTTAGGCCATTGCCGCGCCCTTTTTATCGTTTCTAAGCCCGGCTGGGGAGGCGAAGCAACGCCCTCCACCAGGGGTTATTGTTCGGGACAGCTGTGGCGTTTTCCTTGTCTACTTCCTGAACTCGGACGATTTGAACGGACAGGTTGTCCGTGGACTGCCGCTCCAACCCAAGCTCGATCAGCAGGCGGCAGGCCTCATCGGGGGCGTGGCTAGAGACGATGCCGGCAATATCCAGATCGCTGAGCGGCTCCCACAGACCGTCCGTACACAGGACGAACGTATCCCCCACCTCTAACGGATCTACGCGGGAGGAGGCTTGCAGGACGGGCTGGTTGCCGACACTCCGGGTGATCACGTGCCGGCGGGGATGATGGCGGGCGTTTTCGGGTGTCAGGATCTGCATACGGACCAGTTCAGCCACTTCGGAATGGTCGCGCGTAAGCGCTAGAATGTTTGTCGCGCTCCGTACCCGATAGGCCCGGCTGTCACCCACGTGTCCGACGTAAGCCTTGTCGCCGACAATCGCGAGGGCGACCATCGTCGTCTCCATGCGGAAGGCACCGGCCTTCAATCCGAGATCGTAGACGTGTAGATTGGCGCGGGCGAAGGCCTCACTTAACGCCCGGTCCGGCCGCTTGCCGCTGGCGTAGTAGGCACTCACAAAGACCTGGGTCGCCTCCCGGCTCGCCACGTCCCCTGCCCCGCTTCCCCCAACGCCGTCGGCGACGATGAACAGGTCTCCCTTCCGACGCCTAACCTCAGCGTCGTCAGGAACTGTATGGACGATGAAGTCCTCGTTGCGGAACCGGACGTGCCCTTGCTCACTTGTCCCGGCATGATCAATCATGGCGAACGCCTCAGAAACAGAAGGCCGGGGGCCGGCTTGAAACCGGCTCCCGGCCAATGATTGACGAAGGCTCTAGCTCAGGGGGGTCATCTCGGCCTGCATCTCCTTATGGTTGTGAGCCAGGAACATCGGTTCCTTGCGGAGGAGGCTGCGGACGGCAAGGTAGGCGAACGACAGCACCATGAACGTGGCGGAGAAGATCAGGGCGACTTTAGCATCGTACTTGGAGGCGGCCGTCGCAGAGGGAGCGAAAAACGCGAAGTAGACGTCCCCAGCCATCAGGCCGAAGTTGAGGAGCAGGCCGAGCATCGGGATGATCTTGGTCGTGAATACTTCAGCGCCCTTGACGTGGGAGAAGGCGATGTAGGTCGCCAGACACGTCATGCCATACAGCAGGAACGTCCCTAAGTTAGAGATGATCGCTACTTTGAGCAGGTTGTCTGAGTTCAGGACGCCGTAGCCGCCGATGATCGCCGAGATCACGGTCAGCATGATGATCGCGTTGTGCGGCGTGTTGTGCTTGCCGTGCAACGAGCCGAACGGGCCAGGCAGCTCGTCGTCCTTGCCCATCGCGTAGGAAACGCGGACGCCGGTTGCGAGGCAGGACAGGGCCGTGCCGACGAGAGCGATGACGACCGTGGCCGCCATGATGATCTCGAACTGGAGACCGTGCCCGTGCAGCAGCGAGTCACCGATGATCTTGGAGAAGTCACCGATGGGGGCGCTCGATGCGGCGGCGGCGTCGAAACCCGTCACGATGCTGCCGCCGACGTAGGCCGATCCGGCATCAGCAGCGGCGTGAATCTTGGCAGGATCGATCATCATGAAGTTCGCGCCGGCCTTGTCTAGAACGCCCGCATAGTGCTGACCGATGAAGTAGTTCGCGCCAAAATACTCGAAGGAGTAGAAGACGACCGCCTGGATGATCAGCGAAAGCAGGACGCCACGCGGAATGTCCTTCTGCGGGTTCTTCGCTTCGGCGGCGAGGGCCGTCGCGGACTCGAAGCCGACGACCAGCAGGATCGCAATCGTGGACTGGAACAGCAACTCACTGAAGCCATGCGGGCTGATAACGCTCAGGCCGCTGGGATGGACGTAAGGGCCGCCGTGTCCCGAGGCCCGGTAAGTGATGGCGAGGACAGTGAAGGTCAGCAGAGCCAGGATCTGGATGACGTTAATAACCACGTTCGCCATCGTTGAGCCGCTGACGCCCCGGTAGGCAATGGCCCCGGTGAGGGCGGCGAATAGGACGCAGAGCGCGACCGGTTCCCAAAGATGCGTAGCGTCGCCAAATTCGGGCTTAAAGAGCTGCACAATGAACGTCAGAATAGTCCCCATGAAGGCGACCATGACGCCGGGGTAGACCCAGTAGTACAGGTGAGCGGCGCAGCCGATGATCAGCTTGGCAATGCGGGCCAGCTTAAAATGGGAGTGGGATTCTTTTTCTAGAAATGCGGCCTCGGCGTAGAAATAGGAGCTTCCTGCGCCGCCCTGGGGGTACTTCTTCGCCAGTGTCGCATAGCAGACAGCGGTCAGCAGAGCCACGATGGTGGCAACGGCGACGGACGCCCACATACTTTTGTACCCATAGGCGCTTTGTCCCTGGAAGGTGGTCCAGAGGAACGCGCCGGGTGCGATCAACGCCATCGCGTTGATAGTGATGCCGGTCAGGCCCAGGGTGGGCTTGAGCGCCCCCCCGGTCATGCCGACGGGAGCCGAAGTCTCAACAACAGCCATTGGTAATGTCCTCTCTTGCGTGCGTATTGGGCAGATGTGACACAACTACGGCGTTGAGGGGGGGCTCAGCAATGAGGGTACAGCGTGACTCGGCGGTGAGGAAGAGCGGCAGCAGAGACAACAGCATCTCGACTGCCTTTAGATTGACACAATATTAGGCGTTTGTCAAGGGATTGGGGGAAAACAAGTAAAAAGCCCTCGCCACTGACGGGTCAGCGGCGAGGGATTCTTCTCAAAAGTGAGGGTCTAGAGGCCAGCAGCGAACGCCGTGGACTCGTCTTTGTAGGTGTTGAACGGGTTCTTCAGCTCCAAGTGCAGGCGCTTGTTGATGTAGATGAGGTCCCAGTCAATGACATAGTCCCGCGAGTTGTTCGCCAGCAGTTTGTCAA
>JAYTRQ010000514.1:0-4024 GCA_043746125.1 Armatimonadota bacterium
AGCCCATCCCCTGCGCCAGCATCGCCACACCCCCCACTGCCACCAGTGTCCCCCACAGCCAGCCGAGCCGATCCAAGCCGGGCAAGCGGGCGGCTACGCGCTCGCCCCAGGCCGCGCCAACGATCTGGAACACGGTCATCAGCAGGGCCAGCCCGAAGTAGACGTCGTGGTGCTGGGAGTAGGATAGCAGAGAGGCAAAGGCAGCGAAGAAGGTGACGGCCAGGCCCGTTCCCACGGCGCGGGCGGACCGCAGGCCGAGGAGGGAGCGGGCGGCGGGCACGGCGAAGACGCTGCCGGCGATGGCGGTCAGGCCGGTGAGCATCCCGAGGGGCAGGCCATAGAGAAATAGAATCAGGTTTTTCAGGTACGATAGGTTAGGGCGGGCCATGCCGCCTAGTATACCCGCCATGACACCTACGCCCATCTGCCACGTCGTCTCCTACCCTACACTGGTCCCCTACCCTATTGCCCTCGCTGAGCAGTATGATTTAGCACGGCGGTGTCAGGCGGGCGAAATCCCGGACACGCTGCTGCTGCTGGAACACCCGCCCACTATCACGCTGGGGCGGGGCACGGTCGAGTCGGACTTAGAAACACCCGAAGCCGAACTTTCGGCTCGCGGCATCTCCGTGGAGCGGGTGGACCGGGGCGGCGAGATCACCTATCATGGGCCGGGGCAGATCGTCGGCTATCCCATTCTGGACCTGCGCCGGCACGGGCAGGACCTGCACAAATATCTGCGGGATTTGGAAGAAGTTTTGATCCGAACACTGGCCGCTTATGGCCTGACCGGCGGGCGTGTGGCGGGCCGGACGGGCGTCTGGGTCGGGGATGATAAGATTGCGGCCATCGGCATCAAAGTGTCCCGCTGGGTGTCGCTCCACGGCTGGGCGCTGAACGTCACGACGGAACTAACGCCGTACCGACAGGACTTCGTGCCCTGCGGCATCCGGGACAAAGGCGTGACATCGCTGGCCGAACTGCTGGACGCAGACTGCCCCACGCGGACAGACGTTGAGGCGGTCTGCGTGGCGGCGTTTGCCGAAGTCTTTGGCGTCACGGCTGTATTCGTTCCGGTAATCAGGCCGGAATTGGGTATAATCCGGCTATGAAGGTACGGGTGACAATGGATGTCGCGGGACGTCACATTGATGAGACAGTAACCGGCACGGACGCCGACGACGTTCTGGCACAGGCCAAAGCCAGAGTCGCCAAAGAGCTGGGCTGGAAGGGCCTATTCCTGGGCGCGATGTCACCGCTGGGCTTCGCGCAAAAGGGCATCGAGCTTTACAACGGGGCGCACGGGACGCACTACGCGCCGCCGCAGAGCGCAGACGAGTTCCTGCGCCTGGGCGCGGACCTCGAGTACATCCAGATCCTGCCGGACGATTAAGGACGTTCAAGCCGGCCAGCTAGAGAGACGATGCCAATGGTAAACTATGATGATCTGCCTCTGTTCCCGCTCCACTTGGTCCTGTTCCCTGACATGCCCCTGCCCCTGCACGTCTTCGAGCCGCGTTACCGTGAGATGATCCTGCGCTGCCGCGAGGAGAAGTCACCGTTCGGCATCACCCTGATCCAGTCCGGTGGCGAGACCGGCGCGGAAGCCATCCCGCACCGGATCGGCACGACCGCCCGCATCGCCCAGTTTGAAGAGCTGTCCGACGGCCGCATGAACATTCTGGTGTTCGGCGAGACCCGGTTCCGGGTCACGCGCCATCGGCACGACCATCCCTATCTCTCGGCCCAAGTCGAGCCGATTCACGAAGATGAACCTAACTTAGAGCGCTTAACCCCCCCCTTCGTGACCGCCTCCGACCTGTTTCGCACCTACCTCAAATCCCTGTTCGCCCTGTCCGGCCGCTCCCTCAGCACGCTGCAATTGCCCCAGGACCCCAAATCCCTCTCTTTCGCCATCGCCAGTGTGCTGCAAGTGCCACATGGGGAGAAGCAGTCACTTTTAGAGATGACGGACACAGAGCAGCGCCTGGACCGCGAGTCAGTGATCCTGCGAGGCGAGATTGAGGCGCAGGAGTCTCTGCAAGGCGTCGTTGGCGGCTACGCCGAGCCGGTGGACACGCAGGCACTGGGCCGGCTGGCATCGCTAAACTAATCGGTAGGCAGAAGCGGCCATCGCTAATCTCACAAAACGGAGTGGGAGGTGACCCAGAATATGTCTGATTCTCGCCTCACGAAGTCTCACGCTCACGAGTCGGCACATTCGGTGTATAATGGACTCCCATGTACGCCGATATTGTCGTTCAGATTGACGTCGCCGGGCTGCCGCAGCCGCTGACGTATGCCGTCCCCCCTACCCTCTCCGTGTCCGTCGGCATGGCCGTCGTGGTTCCCTTCGGGGCGCAGCAGACGGTCGGCTACGTCGTCGCCCTCCAGGACGAGTGCCCCCCAGAAATGGCCGGGAAGATCAAACCCATTGTCTCCACGATTGAGAACGCGCCGTCGTTTGATCAGGGCCTGTGCGACCTGGCGCGGTTCGTGGCTGACCAGACGCTGTGCGACCTGCGAGATGCGGTCCGGCTGATCGTGCCGGACGTGATGTCGTCGCAGATCAAGATAACCCTCCGGCTGTCCGAAGACTGGGAGAAGGCGCTGGCCGGGTCGCGGGCGGCTTCACAGAAGGACCTAGCGGCGGCCCTAGCCGCTTTGGGGGGCGAGACTGAACCGGGGAAGCTGGCGAAGTCCTTGGGACAGGCGAAGCCAGGTCCGGCCCTGCTGGAACTCAAGAAGAAGGGTATCGTCTCGGAAGAGCGGTCGGTTAAGCTGCCGCCCGCCCGACGCAAAATGGTGCGCCTGCTGCGCCTGGCTGTCACGCAGGACGTCGCAGGCGAGGAGGCCACGCGACTGGAACGGAGCGGCGCAGCACGGCAGGCCCGGATGCTGCGGGCGCTGATTGAGGCCGAGACGGAGAGCAAGGCCGCAAAGATGCCGACGTCGGGCCTGGCAGTGGGAGCGAGCGCGGGCGCGGCCGCGAAGGCCCTGGCAGAAAAGGGTCTGGCCCGGTACACCGAAGTGCCCAGCCGCCGGGACCCGTTCCAGTTCTTCGGGTTCGTGCCCGGCTCGGCCCCACCGCTGACGGACGCCCAGGTGCGGGCGGCGCGGGAAATCGGGAAGCATCTGTCGGAGCGAAAGGGGGCGACGCTGCTGCTCCACGGCGTCACCGGGTCGGGCAAGACCGAGGTCTACCTGGACGCTGTGGGCCGGACGCTGGCGTCGGGCCGGAACGCTCTGATTCTGCTGCCGGAGATCGGGCTGACGGCCCAAGTCTTAGACCTATTTAAAGCCCGGTTCGGCGAGGAACAAGTCGCCGTTCTTCATTCGGCGCTCTCGCTTGGGGAGCGGCACGATGAGTGGCGGCGCATCCAGTCCGGCGAGGCGCGGGTGACGGTGGGGGCACGGTCAGCGGTCTTCGCTCCTGTCCCAGACCTGGGCCTGATTGTGCTGGACGAGGAGCATGACGGGTCGTACAAGCAGGACTCGGTTCCGCGCTACCATGCCCGCGACGCTGCCCAGTTCCTGGCGCAGCAGACGGGGGCAGTTATCGTGCTGGGCAGCGCGACGCCGTCCCTGGAGAGCTTTTACAAAGCGCGGATGGGCGAATATGGTCTGATCTCGCTCAGTGAGCGCATTGACAGCCGCCCACTGCCGCCCGTCCAGGTCGTAGATTTGCGGGAGGAGATGAAGGCCGTACCACCGCCCCAGCCCGCGGTAGGAGAGCCGAAGCCGGAGCCTCCACCGCGCAGCGTCTTCGGGGCCGATCTGTCCAAGGCCATCAGTGAGTGTCTGAAGCGCCGAGAGCAGTCTATCCTATTTCTGAACCGGCGCGGGTTCGCGTCGTTTCTGCTGTGCCGGGACTGTGGATTCACGTTTCAGTGCCCCAACTGCGATATCTCGCTGACGTACCACCACGCGGGCCGGTACTTGCAATGCCATCACTGTGATCATCGGCGACGCGCCCCCGAAGCCTGTCCCAAGTGCCACGGCCCGCGCATCCGTCCGTTCGGAC
>JAYTRQ010000515.1:0-4002 GCA_043746125.1 Armatimonadota bacterium
GCCCGGAAACCCTCGCCTCCTGAGTACATCTCCAAAGGCCGCGTCCCCAGGTTATCGCTGACTTTGATGTCCAACGTCTCGATGGGGCTGTCCTTTTTCGTCTTAGACTCGCGCAGCGTGTCGAAGTAGAGCGACATGTTGCCGTCGGTCAGGCGGTCCAAAATCCGGTTCGTCTCTTCGGCCAGTTCCGGCACGGCGTTCTCGATAATCAGCGCCTGAACGCCCTTCTTGCCGAATGCCTCGGTCAGACGGCTGTGGACTTCCTGGTCGTACTTGGCGTCCTTGAGCCGCTTGGCCTTCTCCTCTTTAGTGACCTTCAGCTCGTCCAGCCGGGTCAGCTTGCCTTGGAGGCCGCCGATGGCGACTCCGGCGGCCTGGTCTTCGGCCTGCCGCTGTTTCTCGGCGTCTCGGATCTGCTGGCTTCGGGTTTCAAGTTGGGCGAGTTCGCCGGACACGTCGGCCAAGCCCAGCAACTGAGATTGGGCCGTCTCGCGGCCGACCTGCCGGGATTGCAGCGCCTTTTGGGCGCGGCTGATACCGGCTTCAGCGGTCTTCAGTGCGGCCTGCGCGTGTTCCAGGGCGATGTGCAGGCGCTCAGACGGTTCCAAGACGGCAACTTCGGCGCGGACGGCGGCGAAGTCAGCCTCGACGTGCGCCAGTTTTTTCAGGGCCGTCTCGTACCGCGTGATCTTGGCCCTTGCCTCGGGGGCGAACAGGCCTTGCTCGAACGTCTTCGTCGCTTCTTGGGCGACCAGTTTCAGGTTCGGCAGGGTGGCCCGGATGGATTCGCGCTCCAGAAGGTGCTGATCCACCTGAGCCAGCTGGGTCCGGTCGTCCCGTGCCGTTTTAGCCTCCACCTCTAAAACGCGCAGTTCGTTTTCGCATTTTGTGATGTTCGACTTTAGACGTGCGCCTTCCGCCTTGACTTCCTTCTGGCGGGCCAGGGCATCGGCCAGGAACGCCTCATAGTCGGCCCGGATGGCGGCCACTTTAGGTGGCGGCAGTTCCGAGTTACAGACGTCGCACCGGCCCTGCTGGGTTTCCAGCGTCTCGATCTTGCGGCCCCAGTCGCGGACCTGCCATTCCAGCCCGGCGCTCTCTTCGCGCAGACGGGTGAACTGCTCCGTGATAACCTTTAACGATTCGCGAGCCGGGCCGATCTGCTCCTCGCTACGGTCAGCGGCGGCGACACGGGGGGCCAGCTTCTCGCGCTCACCCTTCAGCAGATCGTAGTCGTGCACGCGGGCGACGTCTTTGTCGTAATCCGCGACGGCCTGCTTCATCCGCCACTGGACTTCGTTTTTGGCCGCCATTAGCTCCGCTGCTGCCGCCGCCAGAATTTGCTGGCCCCGGTGGAACTGGTCTACGTCCTTTTCCAGTCCCGTCGCTTTTTCCCGCGCCACCGTCAGCTTCTCGAAGTCGCGGCAGATCTCGTCATGCCGGGATAACAGGGCGTTCGCCTTGCCCGCCTCAACCTGGTGGCCGGACAATTCGTTTTGGTACTCTAGGATCTCCACGTCAAGCCCGGCAATCTGCGCCCGGAGCGTGTCGGCGAACTGCTTCTGGCCTTCAAGCTGCGTCTTGCGGTCACGCACGGCGTAGAACTCGACGCTGAGTTCGTCCCGCCGCAGCGTAAGGGTCTCCAAGCGGGCCACCAAAGCCGCAAGCTGATCCCGCAGTTCGAGTTCGCCCAGAAGTTCGGCGTCTATGCCGTTAACGTCTCGTTCCAGATCGGTCGCCTCGGCCTGGGCGGACTTCATGCGCTCTCGGGCCTTGGCTTCGAGTTGATCGTACCGGGACAGGTCCAGAATATCGGCGAGTATTTCTTTGCGCTTGGACGGCGTCTGCTGGACGAACTGGTCCGCCTGGCCCTGGCGCAGATAGGCGGAGTTGGAGAACGTGTCATAAGACATGTGCAGGAGCTTCTGGATGATCTCCCCTGTGTCTGCCGCCTTGTTGCCCGTGAGCGACCGCCAGCCCGTGCCCAGGCCTTGGTCGGGCGTCTCCTGCTGCAACTCCCAGAGGCTGCCGCTCGCCTTGCGCGAGTGCTTGCGGACGGCCCGGTAGCGCTGACCGTCCATCTCAAACGTGAAATGGACGCTCATCTCGTCCGCGCCAAGCCGGACAAGTTCGGCGTGCTTGTTCTTCCCGGCCCGGCTCACGCCCCACAGGGACCAGGTGATGGCGTCGAGCAGGGCGCTCTTGCCGTGCCCGTTCTCGCCGGACAGGCAGACGGTGTGCATCCCGGAGAAGTCAATGGCGGGGACGTCCTCGCCGTAGGACATGAAGTTCTTGAGTTCGAGGCGGATAGGGATCATATCACTTATAATTATACCTGAAAAGTGGGCGTGAGAGGGCGGACACTGGATTGGGGGCGTGTGGTACAATGAGGGTGAGGTGACAAATGGAACAGTTTGATAGGATTACCTTAAACCCACTCGTGATGGGCGGGAAGCCTTGCATTCGTGGAATGAGGGTCACAGTCGGCATGGTAGTCGGCTTGATTGCCACTGGGGTTTCTGCCGAAGAAATCCTATGCGCCTACCCATACTTGGAAGCGGAAGACATTCCAGCCGCTTTGAGTTACGCCGCTTGGCTAGCCAAGTCATCCGAAGTGGCACTTATGGCCGCATGAAGATTGTCATTGACATGAATCTATCGCCGGAGTGGGTTCCTAATCTCACTGCACTTGGGCATGATGTACGGCACTGGTCCTCTATCGGAGCGGCATGGGCGGAAGACAGCGAGATCATGGAATGGGCAGATCAGAACGGGTTTGTCGTCTTCACGAACGACCTTGATTTCGGCAATCTTCTGGCGGCTTCTGGGGCGGGTCAACCGAGTGTGATTCAGGTTCGGACGCTGGGGCTACTGCCCCGTCAGATAGGAAATCTCGTGGCTGATGCTTTGTCGCAGTTCGCGACCGTATTGGCATCTGGCGCTTTGGTGACTATTAACGAGAGGCGTTCTAAAGCAACAGTGTTGCCGCTAATTCGTTAGAAAGGCTGCTCCTCAACAGAGGTGCGGCCTTTCTATGTCTTTAACGGCCAATTCGGCGTGGACGAGGCCCGCAACCGAGGACACGCGGCCTCCCCGGACGCGATGGCCTGTGGGGGCTTGTTGACAACCGCCGTCGTCTTTGCTACACTGGCCTCACATCGCCGTGAGATCGCACCCGAGGAGACCTCCATGCTTCGTTTTTCTCGCAGTATTCCGTTCTGGGCCGCCGGGGCCGCCCTACTGGCCCTCGCCGGCACGGCACGGGCGCAGGGCGGCCCTGCCCGCTTTCAGTTGATCGAGGGCGACCGCGTCGTCTTCTATGGCGACAGCATCACGGAGCAGCGCCTGTACACCACCTTTGTGGAGGACTACGTCGCCACGCGGTTCCCGCGCCTCAACGTCCGATTCGTCCACTCGGGCTGGGGCGGCGACCGGGTGGGCGGCGGGGGCGGCGGGCCGATTGACCTGCGGCTCCAGCGGGACGTCCTCGCCTACAAGCCGACCGTGGTGACGGTCATGCTCGGCATGAACGATGGCGGGTATCACGCCTTCGATCAGGGCACGTTCGACACCTACACTCAGGGCTACACCCATATCCTGGACACGGTGCAGAAGGCGCAGCCCAGTGTACGCTTGACGCTGATCCAGCCGTCCCCCTTCGATGACGTCACGCATGCGCCCAACTTCCCTGGCGGCTACAATGCCGCGCTAGTACGTTTCGGGCAATGGGTTCAAGAAACGGCGACGAAGGACCACCAGACGGTCGCCGACTTGAACGCACCGGTCGTGGCGATGCTGCAAAAAGCGAACGCGACGGACCCGGCGCTGGCGCAGAAGATCATCCCGGACCGGGTCCACCCCGGCCCCGCCGGGCATTTGATCATGGCGGAGGCGATCTTGAAGGCCTGGAACGCCCCGGCCGTCGTCACCAGCGTCCGCCTCGACGCGGCCCACCGGCGCGTCGTCAGTGCCATCAATACACAAGTCACCGATTTGAAGGCC
>JAYTRQ010000516.1:0-4002 GCA_043746125.1 Armatimonadota bacterium
ACCTATCTCAACAAAGCTCTTGCCAAGCAGAACCGGGCGCTCATGACAGTGCAGGCGGCGCAGAAGGCCGCCGAAGCCAGGCAAGCCAATTTCGCCCGCGCCGCGCAGCAGGCAAAAGCGGCTCAACTGGCACAGGCAAAAGCCGCACGCGCACGTCAGAAAGCGGCGGCGGCACGAAAGGCCACTGCGGAACGACAAGCCCAGGCCGCACGAGCGGCGCAGGTGGAGAAGGCGCGTCAGGCAGCGACGACGACTGCACAAGACAAAGCGGCTCAAGAGGCGGAAGCAGTGCGACGGGCCGGTGCCAACCGAGCCGAACAGGAGGCGAAAGCCGAACAAGAGGCCGCGTCCGAACAGGCCGAGAAAGCGGCCCAGGACGCGGCAACGAGCGCGAAGCCGCGCGTGAGCCATCCGCCGCAGGCGGCGAAGGTCGCGGCGATGTTACGGACGATCTCCGGTGGGACGGTTAAGCCCGTCTATGGCGTAGATGGGGTGCATTCCAATTTGGCTGCCGCGCACGTCCAGGCGGGCAAGTCGCTGTACGAGCAGGGCGACCTACGGGGTGCCCTCGCCCAGTTCCATCAGGCGGTGCGTGACAACCCCTACAGCGCACAGGCGCATTTCAATCTGGGCTTGGCGCTGGACGATATAGGCCAGCGTCAAGAGGCCGTCCAGCAGTACCAGGAGGCAATCCGCTTCCGGTCGCACTACGCGGCCGCTTACAACAGTTTAGGCTCGTCCCTGTACTTGGACGGCGACCGAACACGGGCCCGGCAGCTATGGCATAAGGCACTGACTCTCGGGGACCCACAGGAAGCGCGAAACGCGACCCTGCTCTTGAAGACGTATCCATAGGAGAACGGAGACGAACGAAAAGGGCGCGGGCAGGAGTAATTCCTGCGCGCGCCCTTTGTCTTTCCAGAGGCGTCGTTATCCCGGCGCGAAGAGTGCCGTGTCACGCTGCAGGTAGCCCCGCAGACGCAGAACGGCCTGGGTATGAAGCTGATAGACGCGCGACTCGGAGACGGCCAGAACCTTGCCGATCTCCTTGAAGGTCAGCCCTTCGTAGTAGTAAAGCGAGATCACCAGGCGCTCCCGGTCCGGCAGGCGGTCAATTCCGGCCGTTAGCGACGTCTTCATGGCGCCCGACTCGACGTCCGCGACCACGTTGGCGTTCTCGTCCTGAAGCACATCTGTCAGATGCAGGCGTTCGCCGTCACTGCTGCCCCCGCCAAGCAGCATGTCATCCAGGGAAAGGACGTTGGCACGGCTCGTATTGACCAGCAGTTTTAGCAGGTCAGCCTCGGACAGCCCCATTTCGGTGGCCACTTCCTCTTCCGTGGCTGGCCGGCCTAGCTTCACTTCAAGCTGATAGTAGGTGCGCTCCAGAGTCTTGACGTTGTCCCGGACCGAGCGTGGGACCCAGTCCTCCTCGCGCAGCATTTCCAAGATCGCGCCACGGACGAGGGCGATGGCGTACGTCTCGAACTTGACCTGCCGGGTGACGTCGAACTGATCCACAGCTTTGATCAGGCCCATGACGCCCGCGCTGACCAGGTCATCCCGCTCCAAATTGGGCGGCAGGCTGGTGACGACGCGCCCAGCCGTGATTTTGACGAGGTAGGCGTAATGGTTGATGATCTGGTCACGCGCCTTGGCGTCTTTGCGCTTTTTGAAGCGGTTCCAGAGGTCCGGGATGTTCGGGGGAGTTATCATGGGCAGTTACATGATCGCGGCTCAGGTGAGGTCCTTCGGCGAAGGGCTGGCCGGATCGTCGGGCGTCTCCTCGGGCGTCGTCTGGTCGAAATGTCGGCCCCGTGCGTGCCCGGCGGGCGGCACGTGCCGCCCCTGCTGAAGCACGGCGCGTAGGCCCAGGCCTAGCAGGGCGAACCCGAAAAACGCCGCACCGACCCGCTCCAGGCTGGTCCAGGCATCCGCCCCGATGGCGAGACTGATTGCGCCCACTACCAGGCCGGCCAGGGCCGCTACGCGCCAGGGCAGGCGTTCCACGAATTGATTCATTGGCAGTGGGGACGGGCCGGGCTACATAGGGCGGCCGGCGCACTCTCCAAATGTTCCCCAGTATACCATATTATGTATATACCACAAGCCTACGCACATTCACAGCAATCCCCGCAAAAAGACGGACATAAGGCAGGGGGCGGTCACGGCCGGGCCGTCTGTGGCGAAATGGCATACCCGGTGACCTCCGCCTTTCCGTCGGAGACACGGATCAGGCCGGTCCCGTCGATGTTGATCCGGGAAAGGTCATGCCCGCCGCCGTCACGCGGGCTGAGGAAAAAAAGCTGCTGACCGTCGCGCGAGAACCGCGGCTGGCCGGCGTCGCCCTTCGCTAGTTCGCGTGGTTGGCCGCCGTCGGCGGGCACCACGAACACGCCCAATCTTCGGCGGCTGGCGAGGTCGGGCTGGCTCCATAGCTCAAACGCGATCTGCGAACCATCTGGCGAAAAGACCGGGTTATCCGGCCCGCTTGGGGAGCCGGGTGGGGTCAGGAACAGGCGGCTCACCGGGCCGCCCTGCGCGTCCAGAGTCACCATGCCGGAGACCTTCGGCTGACCCGACGCAGCCGGAACGTGCAGCAGAGCAACCGCCAGCCGCGATCCGTCCGGCGCCCAGGCGGGCGAGACGACGTCCCCGGCCGCCAGCGGCGGCCCGTCCGGCAGGTCGTTCTGCGTCAGTTTGGGGGCGCTGCCCAGGGTCGGCAAAATCGCCAGTGCCTGAACCCCATTGCTTTCCAGCACCGCGGCCAGGCCCGGCTCCGTTTTGTCCCCGGCTGGCTTCCAGTCATAGCCGACGACGGTCGCGGACGGTTCCTGCGCCTGGGTCGGATCAGTCGAGCTGGAGTGGGAGCTTTGCCCCGGTGTCGGGAGGAGCAGGGTGGCATCACCCTGGCCGACGTCGGCGCAAGACAGCGTCCCACCGGACAGAAAACCGAGCAGGGTGCTGCTGCCGGGCGCAAAAGCCGGGCGGGTTTTGGCCCCGGCCGTGCGCGTCACCTGGGTTAGATTCTTGCCGTCAGCGTCCACAACGTGGATCTGGTTCTGGCCGCCCGACCGGTTGGATAGAAAGGCGAGTTGGTAGCCATCGGAGGTAAAGACCGGGCTGGAGTCCGAGGCCGACCCGGTCGTCAGCGGGCGGGGGCTACCACCGCCGGACGAGACGATCCAGAGGTGAGAGGCCGCCGGGGCGGTGGGGTCGGCAGGGTCGGTCGCAGAATAGACCACCTGGCCCGCCGTAGCGACGACCCGGCGCGGCTTGGGGGCGAAGATCAGAAAGTAGAGCGCCGCCGAGAGGATAAGAAGCAGGCCGGGGATGACCAGCCAGGGGGGGAGCCGACGCCGCTTCCGAGTCGGCAAAAGATTGGACTCGTAAATCGGCCGCCCGGTGGGGCGTGGAGCGTTGAGATTAAAGGGCTGGCTGCCGCCGGGCGTCTCGGCGTCGGGCTTCGGCTGATCGGTCATGGGGCCTCGCTGCAAGGGGTCGCGGTATGCGAGACCTAGTATACCCCATACAGCATCGCTGTCAGGTGGCTCGGGATTTGGTCAGCCGGACAGTCGTATTACCATCGTCCGAAAGCACCTGGACGTCGTCCACTAAGGCCAGCATCAGGCTGAACCCACGCCCATGCGTGGAAAACTCGTCGGCGGGCAGATGAGCGAGCCGCGTGAGATCCGGGTGGAACCCATTGCCCTGATTGCGGACGTCCACTTGGAGATGATCGTGATCCAGGGAGGAGCAGGAAACGGTGAGGAGGGGGTCGGTAAAAGCCCCGCCACCGTAGTTGACGGCATTATTGCAGGCCTCTCCAACGGCGAGCAGTAGATCGTCGGCGTCCATCGGGTCCCACTGCTGGTCGCGCGTGAAGTCGGCGAGGCGCCGCCGCACTTTCTCGACACTTTCCGGCGTGGCCGGGACTTCCAGAGTAAAGTCGTTCCCTAGGGTCATTGAAGTAGTGATTCCTAATCCCACGGCTTGTGCCCT
>JAYTRQ010000517.1:0-3999 GCA_043746125.1 Armatimonadota bacterium
GGCGAAGTCGCTCCTGGAGCCGCTGCTGGGCCACGCCCAGGTGCTGAAAGAGGAGCACGACGGCTAACGTCAGGCGGGCGGGAGCGCGTAGCCCAGCTCGCGCAGGGCCGCTCGGAAGCCTGCCTCGGACGCGGCGGGCACGACTAGGTGACGCTCGCCCGCCCGCAGGCAGAGCTTTTTGAGCCGCCGATCAGCCGCAATCTCGGCCGCAACCTGGGCGTCGGCGCACTCGATCAAGCGGGCCGCGCCCTTGTCGACCAATCGGCCGGCGCGGGCGGATAGGTCGGCCAGGAACGACTTGGCTTCGGCAGGCAGCGCCTCGCCGGTGCGGGAGTGCAGGAACGCTTCCAATTCGGAGACCGGCTGTCCGGCCTCGGTCGCGGCGAGGATGCGGGCCGGGTCGAGCCGCCAAGCGTCTTCCTTCTCTCCAAACGGGGCGGCGAACGCTTCCAGAGTCAGGACGTCGGCGGGGGCAAGCGGCGGGTCCAAAGCGATAATGGTCAGATCAGGCCGCACCTCTAAAACGCGCTGGGCCTCTTCAGGGGCGGGTACGTACCCGTCGGCCAGGCCCAGGCAGTACGCGCCCAGCGGGTTCAGGCGCAGCAGGAGCAGGCCGTCGTAGCGGCTCAGGAAGTCCAGATCGTCCGTGCCCCAGAGCGCACGGTAGTCGGGCCGTGCCCCGTGCGGGGGGACGTAGGCGACGTCCAGCAGGCCCAGAGTGGCGGCGTACTCGAACAGAAAGCAGAGGGCGTAGCGGGCCTGCAAAATGGCCCAATCGTGGAAGCCGTCGTAGCCCAGGGCGCCGTAGCCAGGCTCATTCACGTAGAGGGTCCAAGGGTCGCGCGTCACCTCGAACGAGTAGTCTTCGGCGATCATAAAACGGAACAGCCGCCCGACGTCCACCCACTGCCCCATCGGGCATTCGGCCAAGGCCTCCGAGATCGCGCGGCGGCGCGGCTCCAAAGCGGTCAGGGCGGCCTTGCCCTTGCCGGTCTGGCCCTTGATGGCCGAGACGCGCCGCAGCTCGTCCAGCATCTTGGTCTTGCCCCACTTCTGCCAGGCCACCCGCAGCGTCTCGTGCGGCGGCGCGGTCAAGGCCTTCTGTCCTGACCTCGTGAGAGTGAGCTTCTTGCCGGACAGTTCGGCCAACCCCGCCGCCTGGACGACCATCGGCCAGGCGAACGGACGGATGGGACCGATCTCTTCGACCTGGAGGTCCCGGTCCGTCTCATCGTAGTAGTCGCCGTCGGTCAGGACGTCTAATATCGCCTTTTGGGCCGCGCCCGTCGGGAACCGGGTGGTGTCGCTGACGGACACGCGCCCGGCCTCGATGAGCCGCAGCACGGCAAGGAGTTCGGAGGCCGCCGCCCGCTCACCATCTCGGTAGACGACGGGGACGTCTTCGGTCTCGACCACGTCCTTCTTCGTTTCCTCGTCCCACCACAGCACCTGCCGGGCGATTGTCTGCGGCAGCGTGTCGTCGGGGAACGTCTCCAAGACGGTCTCGGCGGGCCTGGGGACGAACGCCTTGAGCACCGCCTTCAGGTCTTCCGGCAGGAGGCCGCCGTAGAGGAACAATTGGAGCAGGGAGGGAACTCGGTCGTAGCCCCACTTGCCACGAACCGATCCCCAGTCGGGGCTTTTTCCATACTTGGCGAGGAACCGAGCCGAGTCGAAGCGCCCGTCGGCGGCGTACAGCGTCTCGGCCACGGCCCCCTGCTGCGTCTCGTCCAAGCGCCCCCAGACAGTGCGGAGCCTCTCCCCCTCCATCTGGTCGGCGATCAGGTCGGCGATCTCGCCCTTGCGCGTTGGATTCTCGGCCACGGGCAGGAGGGCCAGGCGCTTCTTCAGCTCGTCTATAGTGTGGGTGTTCAGCGCCTCGCGCACGGTGGCCGGGGCGGACGGTTCTTCTTTGCGGGCCATTTCAGGTGCTCCCTCCGGTTGAAATGATTACTGACGTTACGTTCAGCCCCAGCCCTGTTTGAGCGTCCAGCCCCATTCGAGCCGTTTTCAGCGGCGTTGTTGCATAAACCGGTGAGGCCCCTCTGCGGCGCTCAACCGGCACTGGAAGTGCCGGTCTACCCGGAGGAAGTGCCGCCGGCACTGAAGGTCTCGCAGCCCCAGAGGGGCTGTCTCCGAGTAGACCGGTTCTTTAACACCGGGTTCTTTCACACCGGGTTCGGGGGACGGTGAGTGGGCGACTGCATTTGTGCAACAACGCCGTTTTCAACTGCTCGTTCCGGCTCGGTCCAGCTCGCATCATTTCGGCTATGTAACGTCAGTGATCAACCGTTGCGTTTATTCTACCCTAAGACCACTCCGCTGCCCGAACACCTCGTACAGCATCACGGCCGTGGCGACGGCGAGGTTGAGCGAGTCGCCCACGCCGACCATCGGGATGCGGACGTTCACGTTGCACAGCCCCTGCATCTCCGGCGACAGGCCCTTGCGCTCGCCGCCCATGAACAGGATCGTGCTGGGCGGGTAGGCCACTTCCCGGTAGTCGCGCTTGGCGTGGGGCGATGTGCCGACGAGTTGGCAGCCCGACGTGTGCTTCCAGGCGGACAACTCGCGGGGCGTGGTGCGGACAAAGCGCTGGCCGAAGATCGCGCCCATCGTCGCCCGGACGCAAGCGGGGTCGTAGGGGTCCACGGATTCGCCAATCAGGAGGAAACCGGACGCACCGACGGCCTCCCCAGTCCGCAGGATGGTGCCCAAATTGCCGGGCGACCGGACGTTGTCCAAGGCAACCCAGCACAGGCCGGGCGAAGGCGGGGTGCGGTCCAGCCGCTCCCAGCGCTGCCGGGCAACGGCCCCAATCCATTGGGGTTCCTCGGCACGGGAGAGGCGCAGGAATAGCTCGGGCGTGACCTCCCAGATGGGGACGCCTTGAGACTGTAGCTGCCGCCGGAGTCTCAGCCCGAAGGGGTGGTCTAGGGTCTTGGGCACGACCAGGACGGCCTCAATGGCATGATGGGCGGCGGCCTGCGCGACGAAGCGCAGGCCCTCCACGAAGAATTGCCCAGTGCGGTCCCGCTCGGAGCGGGAGGCGAGGGCGTGGACAGATTGAAACCGCGCGTCTTCCAGAGACTTGAGGCGCGGCAGGGTCAACAGAGGGGAAGAGGACATGAAGCAACGGGGGCGCTCTCAGCGCCCCATGAGCGCAGACGCTCGTCTGAGGTCAGGCAACAAAAAAGCCGCTCCCGTGTCAAGTTAGACGGGGCCGGCGGGCAGGAAGCGGGGTTAGTCGGTGCGTTTTTGGCGGGCATTCCTTTCTGCGACGTGGGCGGAGGCGGTCGCGGCCTGGTTAGGATTTTCCGGGGTCAGCGGGGAGATTATAGCCCACACGGAGGGAGGGTGTCAAGCCGGGTCCGGCGGCGGTTCGGGCACAATGGCCCAATGGATCACGACCGTCTGTTCAAGGAACTGATCACGAACTTCTTCGAGGAGTTCGTGGGCCTGCTCCTGCACGTCGAGAACCAGGCGACGCCGCAGACCGACTTCCCCAAGCGGATGTTCCGCTACTTCGCCCACCTGACCGAGAAGTACGATCTGCCAGTCTACCCAGTGGTCATCTTCTCCTATGACGCGCCCACGCGCCCGGAGCCGAAGCAGTACCGGGTCGCGTTCCCGGACAAGACCGTTCTGCGCTTCGATTACACGGTGATCCAACTCAGCCGTCTGCTGTGGCGGCGGTTCGTCCGCCAGGCAAACCCAGTCGCCAACGCACTGATGGCGAAAATGAATATGGCCACGAAAGAGAGGCCAAAGGTCAAGCTGGAGTGCCTGCGGCTCTTAGCGACCTTGAAGCTGCCCCCCCGCTCAAAGCTGATTGGCGGGTTCATTGACAGTTACCTAACTGATGTTACGCAGGGCCTCTACCGGGCATTGAAGACCGGGTATTGAAATGCCTGTCTCGGAAGCCTGCGGCTGACCGTCCAGGGGACGGAAGAATAGACCCGCTTTTTAATCCCCCGTCCCCTGGACGGTCGGCGAAGC
>JAYTRQ010000518.1:0-12160 GCA_043746125.1 Armatimonadota bacterium
ACCGGCCAGACGGCCACGTCCACTCCGGTTACCATCACCATCACGACCGGGCCGACCGTCGCGATCACGACACCGACCAGCAGTGCGACCTTCGGCGCCCCCGCCACCATCCCCATCACGGCGACGGCGACGGCAGGCAGCAGTCCGATTACGCAGGTGCAGTTCTTCGCTGGGACCACGCTTATCGGCGCCACAACCACGGCCCCCTACACGGTTAACGTCGCGAACGTCGCGCCGGGCGCCTACGCCCTCACCGCCGTCGCCACCGACAGCGCCGGGCTGACAGCCACGTCCCCGGCCGTGAACGTCATCGTCATCGCGCCACAGCCGGTCTTCGGCCTGGTATCGCGCAGCACGGATAACAGCGCGGTCGTCGGTGCAACCGTGAGCTTCACTAACCAGGCGAGTGGAGTGGTCACCACGGTGACCACGACTTCGGCGGCCACCGGCCCGGATGGACGGCCCGCCGACTACGTCCTGACGTCGCTCGCGCCGGGCACATACACCGTCACGGTCGCAAACCCCGGCGCCGTCGCCCCGGCCGCCCAGGTTGTCCGCGTCACGCTGGGCCAGGCGCTCCGCGTGGACTTCACGTTCAGCCCACTGCATACCTTCCCAGCCGGCCTGCAAATGTTCTCAGTCCCTTACGACTACAGCGCCAGCGGCCAGACCCTCGCCGCCATACTGGGCATCCCCAGCCCCCGGATGGTGGACTGGAACCCGACGGTCATGTCCTACCAGACTCCGACCACGCTCGTGCTGGGCATGGGCTACTGGGCGAACTTCCCGGCCGGCACCGGCCTGGCCCTCCAGGGCGTTCCCGCCCCGACCACGCATGCCTTCACCAAGGCGCTCACGCCCGGCTGGAACATCATCGGCGACCCATTCCTGACGTCCGCCCCGTGGTCGTCAGTACAGATTACTGGGTCCAGCGGCACCGGCCTTTCCCTGGCGGCGGCGGCGGGCCAGCACCTGATCGGGGCAAACCTCTACACATACAACCAGACGAGCCACGCCTACGACACCCTCCCCGTGGCGGGCGGCGCGGGCAGCCTGGACCCCTACGTCGGCTACTGGATCTACACCGCCAGTGCCGTGACCCTCAGCGTCACGCCCAGCCACTAATGCCCTCCGGGCCTAGATTCCGAGAAGGTCCCGCGCACTCTGCGCGGGGCCTTCTCCCGTCTGTGCCTCCAATTCAACCAGGAGAGCATCGTTACGTAAATGCTTTCGCCCACCCTCAGTCTCGTGCTCCCTTTCCTTGAGCCCGGTGTTAAAACACCGGTCTACCCAGAGGAACCTTCGTCAACGCCACCGTCCGAGTCTGCGTCTCTCTGGCTCTGCCCCTCTTCTTCGCCCTCCCCGAACGGCCGGCTCCGGTGTCAGCAGAAACGTGAAACTCTTGGGAGCCTCCTTGCACCGCCACAAAGTCGCGCGTTCCCGATGGCTTGAGGTCGGATCGTCCTGCTCGCCGACCACGTCACCCCCCAGACTCAAGGCGTAGGCCTTGCTGAACTGCCTTGTGAGCGGGACAAGTCCCTCCGCCTACCATAGATACGCCCAGCTCTTCAGTTCCGAGGCGTACGCGCTGCCCGCCACCCAGCCCAGGCTGTCGTCGTCCCAAATGCCGGCGACGTCACCCCTGTTGTTGACGGCACGGGCGATACCGGGCCAGAGCATCTTGACGCGCCCAGCCCACCACAGAAAGGCATGGTCGCCGGCAATGTCTGGCGGAAGGGGTGGGGCATCGGGCATAGGCATGTCTACATGGGGGAGGGAGTTGACCACAATCAGCCCTGTGTCGCTGATGCCGAGCGCGACCTGATCCGTCGGCTCCGGGAAGACGGACGAGATACCGCCGCCGTGATAAACCACCGGCGTTTTGTCCAGCATCCGCGGCGCGTGGCCCTTCTGCTAGAGAGCCGTGCGATAATCGGTGTACGGTCCCGTCCGAACCAGCCGCGTGCCGACAATCTGACCACGCCCGTTCAGGCACCCAGCGGTCTCCAATCGGCCCATGTCGTCGTTGCCGTTCAGCAGGACCGGCAGCATGGTCAGCTTGTAGCGCGGCACGCCCGCGCTTGAGGGAGGCCCGGTCAGCCTGCCATCCTGCCTATATTTGTAGTAAATCGTGCTGCGCACTTGCCATTCGTGCCGGAAATAGAGTATCATAGGGTCAGGTTGATGACCAACGTTGTATAGCCGGAATGAGGCAAGCCGGGACGAGTAGTTGAAAACGGCGCTGCTGCATAATTCGAACATCATTTGAGATCCTACATTGAAACGCACGGCTCACCGACCTTCGTCCAAAAAGTACCGCTTCTGCGCAGGCAGACCCGGAGGGCGAGGCACTGACAACCAACATTGTCCTATCCCCGCGAAGCGCGGGATTCTCGGCATCTCCGCCGGTTAGCCGTGCCATTCATGGCATGGATGCTGAATCTCGCACGAGGCCGGTTCCCGTATGGAGCCGGGGGCTGTGCGTGACGTCAGCCAATGACACTGCGATTTTGCGAAAACGAACTGCCGGAACGAACTGATATAACTGGACCGATTTAGAAGGAACCCCGCCCGTGGCACTGCTTGAAGAACTGGCCCGCCTGACGGCCAACGATGGCCCCACCGATGACCGCACGGAGAACGAGTATCTGATCCGGCGCGAAGCGCCCCTGTCCGAGACCGACCCCGAGATCTACGCCGCCATCCGTAAAGAGGAAGGCCGCCAGAACGACAAGCTGGAGCTGATTGCTTCCGAAAACGTTGCCTCCCGCGCCGTCATGGAGGCCCAGGGGTCCGTGCTGACCAATAAGTACGCCGAGGGCTACCCCGGCAAGCGCTACTACGGCGGCTGCGAATATGTGGACCTGGTGGAACAGCTCGCCATTGACCGGGCTAAAACGCTCTTCGGCGCGGCCCATGTCAACGTCCAGCCCCACTCCGGCGCGTCCGCCAACATCGCCGTCTTCACGGCCTTCTTGCAGCCCGGCGACACCATCCTGGGGATGCGGCTCGACCAGGGCGGGCATCTGACGCACGGGTCGCCCGTCAACTTCTCCGGCAAGTTCTACAACGCCCAGTTCTACGGCGTGGACAAAGAGACCGGCCGCATTGACTACGACGAGTGCGCCCGGATCGCCCGCGAAGTCAAGCCCAAGATGATCACGTCCGGCGCGTCCGCCTACCCCCGCGAGATAGACTTCCCGCGCCTGCGGGCCATCGCCGATGAAGTGGGCGCTCTCCTGCTCGCTGACATCGCCCACATTGCCGGCCTGATCGCGGCGGGGGAGCACCCCAGCCCCGTCGGCCACGCCCACATTATCACGACCACCACGCACAAGACCCTGCGCGGCCCGCGCGGCGGCCTGATTATGTGCAATGAAGAATACGCCAAGGCCGTAGACAGCGCCGTCTTCCCCGGTACCCAGGGGGGGCCATTGATGCACGTCATCGCCGCCAAAGCCGTCGCCTTCGGCGAGGCCCTCGCCCCCGGCTTCAAGACCTACCAGGCCCAGATCAAGCGCAACGCCCGCGCCCTGGCCGCCGGCCTGTCCTCGCGCGGCTTCACCCTCTTCTCCGGCGGCACGGATAACCACCTGATGCTCGTGGACCTGCGCCCCCAGAAGCTGACCGGCCGTACGGCCCAGGTGGAACTGGACAAGGTCAACCTGACGACGAACAAGAACGCCATCCCTTACGACACGGAGAAGCCCTGGGTGACGGGAGGCCTCCGATTAGGCACGCCCGCCACGACAAGTCGGGGGCTGGGCGAGGGGGAGATGGACGAGATCGCCGACTGTATCGCCCGCACGCTGACCCACATCAGCGACGCAGCCACTTATGACGCCGTCCGGCGCGACGTCAAATCCCTCTGCGACCGCTTTCCGGGGTAGACGTACATGACATTAGACGCACTCTTGGCGGACAATCTGGCGGAGGACAGTGACCACGAGGAGTTCGTGGACACGCTGTTTCTCGCCAGCGCTGAAGCGACGCGGCACGTTTGGGACACGCCCAAAGAGGACGCGGCTTGGGCACACTTGCAATGAGTGTGCCCGCCTCGCGCGAATGGATGCGGAAGGGCTTTACGGATGAAGGTACGCGACGTCCTCAAGAGGGTAGAGGCCGATGGTTGGTACTTCAAACGGACGCGCGGTGACCATCGCGTTTTTCACCACGACGTTAAGCCAGGGAATGTTGTGGTGGCCGGGCATCCCAACGTGGATCTGCCGGTAGGGACACTGGGGAAAATATGGAAGCAGGCAGGACTCCCCAAACCATGAAAGAGTATCTACTGATTCTGGAACACGGCCCAATCAGTTGGGGCGCTTATTGTCCCGACATCCCAGGTTGCGTTGCGGTGGGCGAGACTTGCTCGGAAGCGCGATCCCTGTATGGCGAGGCGCTGGATGCTTGGATTGAGGCCACCCTAGAAGATAGCGATGCCATCCCGGCAGCGACGGCAGAGACCGACTTTATCACCGTCACCCTGTCGGGCCACCCCCCGCGCCGTTATCTGACGATCTTGCAGCCGACCCCTCTGGGTAAATGGTCTGCCACGCCCGCAGATGTCCCCGACCTGGTGCTGGAGTTCTCCGGCCGGGCGGAAACTCTGCGCCTCCTCGGGGCCGCCCTGCGAGACCATTTGGAGACACTGCTGGCGGAGGGCGAGCTTATCCCGGAACCGTCCTCGGAAGCCGTGACCGTCACCGTCCGTCTGTCCGACCTGTCCGTCGCCGCCTGAAGCCGACTGCGCCAAGGATGCCCATTTGAGCCTACACGCGAATGTTATCGTGCCAGTCCTTTTCCTCCTAAGCCTGTTGTCCGCCCCACCGGCCTTCGCCGACCGGGACATCGTCTACGCGGCCCGCTACTACGCGCCTCCCGGCAGTCACCGGACGAGCCATTTTCATATCTACCGCATCAACCCAGACGGTACGGGCAAGACGCAGTTGACGTTCGGCAGGGCCGATGACTACAAGCCTAAGTGGTCGCCGGATGGCCGGAGAATAACCTACGTCCAGGCTAACGGGGATTTCTCGCTGTTGACGCTCTGCGAAATAAGGCCGAATGGGAGAGGACGCCGTGTGCTGAAGCGTTTGGACTCGAGTTGGGAGGCCACCCCACCTCCTGTGCCTGGATACCACCTGGAAAACGTTGGAAGTGAGAGCGACGACACGACTCAACACGTTCTCATTAATCTCAGGGCGGGGCGGCATTTGGCGCTGAAAGTGCCGGCCCATGATGACTTAAGCGATGTCCTGATGCCGATGCCTGGACACGGCCTTGTCTACGCGGCCAACAATCGCAACAGCACAATTGGGACCAACTACCTTTTCTACCGACTCAACCCGGACACTGGCGCATTGCACTACCTGACCGAAGGCCGGTTTATTGCCTGGTCCCCGGACGGGTCACAGTTCTGCATTGCCCCCGGGCGTGAGACAGCCTCTTACGAGAAACGCCCTCAGCCATACGCTGTTGAAAAAGGCGCTTCCAAGGACGACGTCACGGTTGCGGAGTATCGCCAGGTCTCGGTCGCGCCACTCTCGGTCCGCGCGACTGCCGGAGGCCCGATGCGCCAGCTCACGCCCCGGCTTTCAGAAGCAGAGGCCGCCGACTGGCGGAAAGTCAAGTAACATCATGCCCCAGTGGACCCAGTGGAAATTGCCCTGGCTCGCCTTTTTCCTGGCCCTCACCCTGAGCTACCTGCTGACACCCCTCGTCGGACGCCTCGCCAAGCGATTCGGGGCCGTCGCCGTGCCGCGCGAGCGGGACGTCCACAAGGAGCCGCTGCCCCGCTGGGGCGGACTCGCCATGTTCGGCGGCTTCCTGCTGACCCTAGGCGTCCTGTACTTGTATATCCTCACCCATCGGCATGTGTTCCCGTGGACATCCCACCAGTTGGAGCACTTCGCCGGGGTCCTGCTGGCCGCGACGCTGGTGGCCGTGGTCGGGACCATAGACGACAAGTTCGAGGTCTCCGCCGTCTGGCAGTCGCTGGGCCTGGTCGCGGCCGGGGTTATTCTGGTCCTCTTTGACGTCCGCATCGAAGGCGTCACCAACCCCTTCTACCACGGCCCGCCCGCTGTGCGGGGGCACTACCCGCCAGGCCTGTTCTACAGCTTCTACCCCTGGTTCTCCGACTTCGCCACCGTGCTGTGGGTCTTCGGCGTCGCTAAGACTGTGGACTTCATTGACGGCCTGGATGGACTCGCCGCCGGCGTCTGCGCCATTTGCGCCGCCACGCTGGCTTTGATGTCCGCACAGGCCCACCAGTACGAGGTCACCGTCATCGCGGCCACCCTCGTCGGCGTCTGTCTGGGCTTCCTGCGGTACAATCGGCACCCGTCGTCCATCATCATGGGCACGGTCGGGGCGCAGTTTTTGGGCTTCACGCTGGCTGCCATCTCGATCATCGGCACGTTCAAGATCGCTGCCACGGTCTCGGTCGCCCTGCCCCTCTTGGTGCTGGGCATCCCCATCTTCGACGGCATCCGGGTCGTTACCCAGCGGGCCATCGCACGGACGCCTGCCTACCTGCCGGACAAGACGTCGCACATCCACCACATCCTGCTCAAGCGCTACAACGGTTCCCAGCGCCGCGCCGTCTTCGTGATCTACGGCCTGACCGCCGTCCTGTGCGCCGTCGCCCTGGCGCTGTTCCGGTTCTCGGGCCGTTAGGAGTTGTTATGAGTTTAAAGTTCAACGTCACGCTTGACCGGGACGAAGACGGTGTCTGGATCGTCCAGTGCCCCGCCATCCCAGGCTGCGTCAGCCAGGGCGGGACGCGAGAAGAGGCCCTAGAAAACATAGAAGACGCCATCCGCCTCTGCCTGGAAGTCCGGGCGGAGCGCGGCTTACCCCTAACGGTAGAAACGCGCCAAGTGGAGATCGCCGCCTGATGCCTGCCGTTCCTCTGATGAGCGGGCGCGAGGTCGTCAAGGTCTTTGCCGCATTCGGCTGGTCCGTCTCCCGCCAGAACGGCAGTCATATCGTCCTCGTCAAAGAGGACTACCCTGTCACGCTGTCCGTGCCGGACCACAAGCAGGTGGCGCGCGGGACGCTGCGTGCCTTGATCCGCGATGCGGGCCTCACCGTGAGCGAGTTCGTCTCCGCCTCTTGATTCTACATCTTGACGTGATTTGCAACATTTCGTTGCCTCAGTGAAAGAGAGTTTACAATGGCTATGACGGCGACACGGCCCAAAACTAAACCTGATATCAAAGACGTGGCCCGGCAGTTAGTGGCGGATGGCCTGGAAGCGGAGCCGGCCATCCGCGCCGCCTATCTCTTCCCCTCCAGTGAGCAGATCCGTCTGGTCTACCTGGACCAGACGACATCGCCCAGTCGGGACGGCCAGACCATTCGGCCCTTCTATTTCGGGGCGAGCGCCGGGAGGGGCATTCCCTACCCGTCTGCTATCGCCCTGATTCGGCCCGAAGAAAAGGCGGACATCCAGCCGCCGGATGGCTGAGGAGGTTGGGAGACGGCCGAACTCTTATGGGAAGCGTAAGGAAGGCGTAACAGATGCCGATGGATTGGCGCACCGCCTATCTGAAGCAGGCATAGGCGGACTATACCATGCTTCTCAGTCTGCTTACGGATGAGGACGCTCCGCTCTGCCAGCAACTTCATTATCTGCAAATGACGACGCAGAAACTCGCCAAGGGCTTGCTGACGCCGCCCGGAGGCGAACGATATCCGAACACCCACGATGCCTTCGTGAAGTTCGTGTCGGTCGCTAAGGGGCGCCGTGAGATATGGAGCGCCTGCGGCTTCCGTCAGGCCGAGCCATTCTTCGCCTACGTGAACAGCCTGCGGCCGTTGGCGCAGGCCGTGAAATACCTGTCGCCGGCGGGCGGCGATCATCCCAACCCGGAGTACCCGTGGAAGGAGAGCGGCGCTATCGTCTCCCCTCTGGAGTATGCCTTCCGTGACTTTAACCTCCGTGGCGCGAAGATGCTCAAGTTTATCGAAGACTGCTCTACGGTCGTTCAGGCCGAAGCGACGCCTTAACTTATGCAAAAAGTCCTCTGCGTGTTTGGAACCCGGCCGGACGCCATTAAGATGGCCCCGGTCGTGCTGGAATTGAAACGACGGCCCGCCCAGTTTGACGTCCGCGTCGCCGTCACCGGCCAGCACCGGAGTATGCTCGACCAGGTGCTGTCCGTGTTCGAGATCGTCCCCGACTTCGACCTGAACGTGATGACGCAGGGCCAGACGCTGGCCCAGGTCACGACGCGGTCTTTAGGTGGCCTAGACCCTATTTTGGAGTCCGAGAAGCCCGACTGGGTCTTGGCCCAGGGTGACACCACGACGACGTTCGTCGCGGCCCTTGCCGCCTTCTACCACCGCGCGAAGTTCGGACACGTGGAGGCCGGGCTGCGGACGGGCAACAAGTACGATCCGTTCCCCGAGGAGATGAACCGGCTGCTGACGACGCGGCTGACCACGCTCCATTTCCCGCCCACGCCCGAGTCGGCTGCCAATCTGAAAGCCGACGGGGTGGGGGAGAGCGCTATCGTACTCACGGGCAACACGGTCATAGACGCACTCTTAGACGTCGCCGCCAAGCCGTACACGCCCAGCGACCCGGCCCTCGCTGACATTCTAGCCGACCCGCGCCGGATGATCCTCGTCACGACGCACCGGCGCGAGAACTGGGGCGAGCCGATGGCCCGCATTGGCCGGGCCGTGCGCCGGGTCGTGGACGCCTTCCCGGATGCCGTCGCCGTCGTCCCCTGGCACCTGAATCCCCTCGTCCGTGAGGCCCTGATGCCCGCCCTGACGGGACACCCACGCGTTAGGCTCATCGAGCCGCAGGACTACGTACCGTTCGTCAAGCTGGAACAGAAGGCGACGATCATCCTGACCGACTCGGGCGGTGTCCAGGAGGAAGCCCCCAGCCTGGGCAAGCCCGTTCTGGTCCTGCGCGAGACGACCGAGCGGCCCGAAGGTGTCCAGGCGGGCACGGCCAAACTGGTCGGGACCGATGAAGACTTGATCGTCCGAGAAGCCTCCCGCCTGCTGTCCGACCCCGAGGCCTACGCCGCCATGGCCCGCGCCGTCTCGCCCTACGGCGACGGCCGGGCTGCCCAGCGCATCGCCGATGCGCTGGTGCCCTCCCTCCCCGGCTCCGCCGGTACTCCCCCCGAAACGTGGGGAGGAAGCGGTTAAGACCCTGGGAAGCTGCCCACCGCCATCCGGCACTTCTCCTCCCCCTCCCGTTTCGGGAGGGAAGGCACTTATGCCGGGTGGGTTCCACGAACGGAGACACGCCTTTTGCCCGACAACTACACGCCTGCCCTGACCTACCTCCAGGCCCTCATTCTAGGTATCGTTCAGGGCGTCACTGAGTTCCTGCCCGTTTCCAGCACCGCCCACATGCGCGTTCTGCCCGCCCTGCTTCACCATTTCAGCGCGGGCTGGCCCAATGATACGGGCGCGGCCTTCAGCGCCATCGTCCAGCTCGGCCCCATTGCCGGCATCATCGCCTACTTCCACCGCGACCTGGCCCGCTATGCGGCGGGCGTCGTGCGCTCCTTCAAGGCCGGGCAACTCTTCCCAAAAGGCGACGTAGACGCTCGTTTAGGCTGGTATTCGCTGCTGGGGACGATCCCGCTCATCATCGCCGGCCTGGCCTTAGAGAAGAAAGTAGACAAAGACTACCGAAGCCTCTACGTCATCGCGGGAGCCTTGATCCTGCTGGCCCTGATTCTACTGGTCGCCGAGCGGATCGGCAAACGGAACCGAAATATAGAGAGCCTGACGTTCCGCGAGGCCATGATTATCGGGCTGACCCAGGCGCTGGCCCTCGTGCCCGGCGCGTCCCGGTCCGGTTGCACCATCACGTCCGGCCTGTTCTTGGGATTGGACCGCGAAGACGCCGCCCGGTTCTCCTTCCTGCTGTCCATCCCCGCCATCACCCTGGCGGGCCTGTACAAGCTGGGCAAGACGCTCTTTCCCCAGTATTTAGGTGAGGCGGCCAAGGCGGGCGCTCCGCCGCCGTCCCCACCGGACCTCAGCCACGTCGCCGGCCCGTACCTGTTCGCAACACTCGTGGCAGGTATTCTTGCGTATGTCGTTGTCCGCTCTCTCATGGGCTATCTCAGTGATGAGAAGAACTCGACGATGCCGTTCATCATTTACCGTATTGTGCTGGGACTTGTGCTGATTGGGCTGGTCCAGGCGCACGTTCTCCCGGCGGTGTCACACTGACCCCCCCGGCGCAAGCGCCTTCCCCCCCCGAAGCGGAGGGGTGAAGAGTTCCAGATAAGCCACCCACGTTAACATGCCCTCCTCGCCCTCCCGTTTCGGGGGGGAAAGCGCTTGCGCCGGGGGGTGAAAGCAACCATGAAAAAACTCGCCGCCTTTCTCCTCCTAATGGTCGCTGCCCTCCCCGCCGGGGCACAGGCCCCTATCACGCCCGTTGCTACCACGCCTGCGCCGGCCCCTGCCGCCCCTGCGGCGGCTGTCCCTGTCATTCGTGACAACACGGCTGATCGGCAGGCGCTCGAAAATGCGATCAATGGCCGGGACATCCCCAAGGCGACTGCCTTGCTGGATGCCAACCCTAAGATCCTGAAGCTGCCGAACCAGCAGGGATCGCTGCCGCTCACCCAGGCCGTAGAATACGGCGCTTATGGCGACGACAAAACGGCCATGATCGGCCTGCTGATCGCACGCGGCGCGGACGTCAACGCCGCCGACAACCAGCAGGGCATGACGCCGCTTGTCCTGACAGTCTCACGCGGCAACGACCGCGACATGACCATCTTCAACTTCCTCGTGGACAAGGGAGCCAGCCTGACCGCCTTCGGGCCGGACGGTCAGACGCCCATCCAGGCCGCCGCCGCCCAGGGGAACGTGGATCTGGTCAATAAACTGCTGGCGAGAGGCGTGGATGTCAACTTGCGCGGCGGTACGGGCGACACCGCCCTCCACGCCGCCGTCGGGTCGAGCGAGGTCAAGACCGTCCGGGCCTTGCTCAACAGTGGTGCGAACGTCAACCTCCGCAATGACCGGGGGGACACGCCCTTCCACGTCGCCATGCGCCTGTACGGTCTGCCGGACAACACCGCCGCTTCTCACACCAGCTCCGGCTTCTTCATGCGCTACTCTGCACCGGGCGGCCCGCATCAGGACGGCTCGCTCCGGGAGGCATTGCTGGCGAAGAGCGCTCAGGTCGGGCTGCGCGACCAGTACGGGCTGACGCCGCTGCTCTACGCCCTTCTGAACCGGGACAAGTCGGGCCGGTTCCTGATGCTCCAGCACGGCGCACCCGTGGACACCCAGACCGCGTTCTTCACGGCCGCCGCCCTAGACGACGTGCCGACGCTGACGCGCCTGGCCGCGACCTCTCCCGCCCTAGTCACGGGCCGCGCCCCGAATGGGGCCACGCCCCTGCACGTCGCCGCCCTGTGGGACGCCCGCCGGTCCCTCGCCTGGCTGCTGAAGCACGGGGCCGAGACGACCGCGCGGGACGCCTACGCCCTCGCGCCCCTGCACTACGCCTGCCGCGCCCCGGACGCCCCGGACACGGCCGCCGACCTGATTGCGGCGGGCGCGAACGTCGGCGCGGAGGACAGCGCGGGCGACACGCCTCTGCACTACGCCGCCCGCGCCCTCGCCAAAGACAGCGCCGCCCTGCTCCTGGCGCACGGGGCCAAGGTCAACGCCCGCGACGGCATGGGGGCGACGCCTCTGCTGATCATCCCGGACATGACGCATACCGATCTGGTCACCCTGCTTCTCGACAAGGGCGCGGACATCAACGCCCACCCACGCTTCGGCGGCCAGAGCCTCCTGAGCAGCGCCATTCAGGCGGGTTCCAAAGCGACGGTTGCCCTGCTGCTCGACAAGGGAGCGGACCCGAACGCCCAGGATAACTACGGCAACGGGTCGCCGCTCCTCTCCGCCATCCAAAGCCGCAACAAAGACATCGTGGCCCTGCTTCTGGACCACGGGGCCGATCCCACGATCAAGACGCCGTGGGGCGAGACGATGATGAAGACGGCCGAGAATTGGGGTGGCGACAGCAAGGAGATCGTCGCCCTCCTCCAGAAGCACATGCCGCCAGTTGCCGCCGTACCTGACGCCAAGCCAGACGCGGGGAAGTAGGATTGCCCATCGCCCCCAATTCTTGGGAGTCGGATCCTGG
>JAYTRQ010000519.1:0-3980 GCA_043746125.1 Armatimonadota bacterium
GCACTACGACACCGAACCCGAGCGGCGGCCATCGTACCGGCGCTTCATCGCCGAAGGACTGGCCCCCGGCTTTGCGGCGGATGACGGGGTGGGCTTGCACTTCGTCGGAACCGCTCTCAGGGAGGCCATTGGCTCCCGCCCCTCTGCCCGTGCTTACCGCGTCGAGGGCTTAGCGGAGACGCCACTGCCCACGCGCTTCTTAGGATGACAATGCCAGTTTTAGACGTCACCGAGTTTGACTTCTCACAGGAACACGCGTTAGGCGCGGACAAGGTCGCCCGGCGCGTGGCCGTCGTGCGGAACGAGGACGCCCAGGCGGTCCTGCACGTCGGCGTCAAGTCGCCCGTGCCGTGGCTGGACCTGTACCCGTCCGAGTTCGCCCTGGCCCCACACGAGGCGCAGACGCTGACGGCCGAGCTTCGCCCGGACCGGGCGGGGCAGGCGGCTCTGGCCCCGACGCGCGTCTCGCTGTTCGGTCAGTACCTCGTCCTCCAGGCCGGGGACGCGGACGGCCTGCCGCTGGATCTGGCTCTGGATGTCGCCGTCATCCCACCCCTCTCCAACTGCCCGCACTGCGCGGCGGATCTGCCCGAAGGGGCGCGGGAGTGCCGCCGCTGCGGCGAGCGCATCCGCCTGTGTCCGATCTGCGGGACTCCCAACACCTGGCTCGCCTATGTCTGCCGCCTGAACCTCGCCCACGTCCTGCGAACCGGGGCGGATTGGAAGGCGTCGCCGGGTGGGAATGTTGGGCACGCGCTCACGTCCGATAAGCTGGTGGGGACGCACCTCGCCCGGCGCTGGTCATTCCCAGCCTTCGCCCCGACCCGCGCGTCTGAGGCTCTGGAATGGAGTGCGCCCCTTGCCGCGTTCGGCATGGTCTTTGCTTCGGGCATTGACGCGCAGGCCGGGCGGGCAACGATCTTCGCGTTCGACCTGGCGACCGGTGGGGCCTTGTGGGAGTTCGACCTGCCGGACGCGCACGGGATCTACCCGGATCGGGGTGCGATGACGCTGTCGGATGACGGGATGCTGTATGCGGCGACCTTGGACGGGTCAGTCCTGGCGATGGACGTGATCCGGGGGACGCGCCGCTGGGAGACGAAAGTCGGCGGGGTGGTCTACGGTGGCGTCTCCCTGGCCGGCGACTGGCTACTGGTCCCGGCCGGCGACGGGCTGTGCGTGCTGGACCGGAGCGACGGGCGGATGCTGCGGACGCTGCCAGTGGGGACGCGGCTGGACACCGCGCCCGCCGTACTGGGCGAGGCGGGTTACGTGGCTGGCGACGACAGCCGCCTCCACGCATTCGACCTGGCGACGGGTGAGGTCCTGTGGACGGCTGAGACAGATGGGCCTTTTGACGCCGCCCCGCTCGTCCAAGGCCTGACCGTTTACGCGGCGACCATGACCGGCACGGTCTACGCCTTTGACGCCGGGAGCGGAGCGGTCCGGTGGCGAACCAGCGTATCGTCCCAGTCCATCGCCGTCACGCCCGCGCTGTCGTCCGACGGCCTGCTGTTTGTGGCCTGTGACGACGGGTACCTGCACGTCATCGCGGCCCAATCCGGCAACCTGATCCGCTCGCGCCGGGTCAGCGGCTCGCCCCTGCGCTGCGCCCCTGTCTGCGCCGGGCACACTGTGTTCGCGGGCGCGGACGACGGCAAAGTCTACTCTTTAGATGCCGACTACGCCGTCCAGCGTGCCTACGAGACTTCGCCTGGTACACGCCTGGCGACGGCCGGCCTGGCGCTGTACGGGGACTATGTCATCTGTGCTGCCACGAACGGCGTTTTGTACGTCTTACAGGCGATTGCCTAGAAACTGTATAGAAACTGTAAACCGGCGGTTGAAACCGCAGCAACAAAGGCACGAAACCTGCCTCCGCAGGTTAAGAGGCCCTAACAAAAACCCGCCCCGTCTTGCTTGAGGCTCGCCACCCTTCCCTGTAAGATAGGGGAAAGAGGAATGTCGCCCCTGATTTTTGTTAGGGCCTCTAAGAGTTTAGATTAAAAGTTCAGATTAAGAGTTCAGAACAAGTCTGAGTCTGCGGAGGCAGACTTCGTATTCTCGTTGCCGCGATTTTAATCGCCTGATCTGCCTTCTATCCAGTTTCTTAACACATCCGAGGAGATTACACCCCATGTCAACGCCCCTGCCGCGCCGCCAAGACGTGCCGGACGATAAGAAATGGAACGTCGAGAGCGTCTTCCCGTCCTTGGACGCCTGGGAGGCCGCGTTCACCTTGGCCGATGCGCTCGCACCCGGCCTTCAGGCGTTCCAGGGCCGTCTAGGCGAAAGCGCCTCGGTCCTCGCGGATGCGCTGGAACGCCGGGATACGGATGAACTGGCGGTCGGCAAAGTGGGCCTCTACGCTGGGATGCTGGCGGCAGGTGACAGCGCGGACCAGACGGCCGCCGCCCTGCGGAGCCGCGCCCAGGGCTTGTACGCACGGTTCGCCGCCGCGACGGCGTTCTATGAGCCGGAGCTGCTGGCCCTGCCGTCCGAACGTCTCACGGACTGGGCCGCGTCGGAGCCTCGTCTGGCGACCTATGGGCACTACTTCGATAGGCTCGCCCGGCGGCGGGCGCATGTGCGGTCCGAAGAGGTTGAGTCGCTGCTGGCCCAGGTGGGGGAGCCGCTGGCGGCGATCTACACGGCCGCCGACGTTCTGGGGGACGCCGACCTGACCTTCAAGCCCCTCTCGGACCTGACGGGGGCGTCCCTCGAAGTGGCACAAGGAACGATTTCAGACCTCGTTCGGCATTCCGAATCGCTGGTCCGTCGCCGGGCCTGGGAGTCCTACGCCGATGGCTACTTGGGCGTTAAGAACACGCTCGCGGCGTGCCTGAGCGGACAGGTCAAGCAGACCGTGTTCGAGACCCGCGTCCGGCACTACCCTAACGCTCTAGAAGCGTCGCTGTCGCCGAATGCGATCCCCCGTGCGGTCTTCGATACGCTTCTCACCACGTTCCGAGAGAACCTTCCGATCTGGCACCGGTACTGGGGCCTGCTGCGGAAGGGTCTGGGCGTCTCACGCCTGCATAACGCGGACGTGCCGGCCTACGCCGTGCCCGCCCCGTTCCCTCGCGCCGACCGGCCTGTCTCGTTCAGTGACGCCACCGAGATCATCTGCCGAGGGATGGCCCCACTGGGTGAGGAATACGTGTCAGCAATGCGGCGAGGTCTGGAAGAAGAGCGCTGGACGGACTCCTGGCCGAACAAGGGCAAGGGGAGCGGAGCGTTCTCGTCGGGGGTGCAGGGGACGCACCCGTTCATTATGATGAACTTCCGGGACGACGTCTTCTCGATCAGCACGCTGGCCCACGAACTGGGCCACTCGATGCACTCGTACCTGACCTGGCGAAATCAGCCGCCGGTCTACGCCGACTACTCCCTGTTTGTCGCCGAAGTCGCCTCCAACTTCAACCAGGCTCTCGTCCGGGGGCATCTGCTCGACGAAAACCGGGACCGCGATTTCACGCTGGGCGTCATTGAAGAAGCCATCTCCAACTTCCACCGGTACCTGTTCGTCATGCCCACGCTGGCCCGGTTTGAGCTGGACTGTCACGAGCGGGTGGAGCGCGGCGAGGCACTGACGGCTGACGGCCTTTCCAAGACGCTAGTCGGCCTCTTCCGCGAGGGGTATGGCGATGCCGTGGAGGTAGACGAGGCGCGCCTGGGCATCACCTGGACCCACTTCAGCCACCTGTACTCGCCGTTTTACGTCTACCAGTATGCGACGGGCATCTCGGCCGCCAACGCCCTGGCCGAAGACGTGCGGATGCTGGGAGCGCCTGCCGTGGAGCGCTATCTGAGCTTCCTGAAGGCGGGTGGCTCACTGTACCCGCTGGACGCCCTGAAGCTGGCCGGGATCGACATGACCAGTCCGGCCCCGATTCAGCGGGCCTTCGGCGTCCTGTCGCGCATGGTGGACCGGCTGGAAGAACTGCTGTAGGGGCGCTGCTTGCAGCGCCCTCTCTGGC
>JAYTRQ010000520.1:0-3973 GCA_043746125.1 Armatimonadota bacterium
GAGGGGCTTTCTCCGAGTAGACCGGTGTTTTAACACCGGGTTCTTTAACACCGGGTTCGGGGAACGGTGAGCGGGCGACTGCATTTATGCAACAACGCCGTTTCTACACAGTCTCCAACACCCCGCCCGACTTATACCGGGGCGGGTTCCTTAGAGGCCGGTCGAGGCCCTCCGGGTCGCACTCTGGAACTTGGCGAGGGCGGTCTGAAGCTTTCCGACGTCCTGCCCCCGCTCGACCAGGGCGACGTAGCCGTCGGGACGGACCAGGTAGAGCGCGTCGCGCTCCAGCCCGGCCTTCTCCATGCCGTCCGACCAGTCGAACTGGTGCAGGGCCAGGTCTGCGTTCCGTGCGGCTTCTGTGAGCGCCGTGCCGGCCGTGCCGTAGACGTGGGCCTGCCAGTCGAACGACGTCAGGGGCGCGAAGTTGTCGCTCTCGTCCGCAAGCACGACCCAGGGCAGGCGGTCGCCGCCGTGGACCGCGCCCGCCTGCCCTTCGCTGAGGGCACTCCCCTCGTAGTGGAGGCGCGTCTGCGAGACCAGGCGGAAGGCCGCCGTGCGGACCTGGGAGAAGCCCAGGGCGAACGAGGCCAGGTGCGGGAACAGCGCCTCGCGGAAGAGTTCATGGCCCAGCCCGGTGCCGGTCATCACCTGGAACATTCGGTCGGTCGTCGCGACGAGAGAACGGGCGAACGCGATCCGCTCCGGCTCATAGGTGTCTAGAAGCGACACGTCGGCGCGGTCCTGCACCACGGCGGCCAGCTTCCAAGACAGGTTGACGGCGTCGCCGATGCCCGTATTCATACCCTGACCGCCGACGGGGCTGTGGATGTGCCCGGCGTCCCCCAAGACGAACGCCCAGCCCGCCCGGAAGTGGTCGGCGACGCGGTGATGGACTTTGTAGGTCGAGAACCAGTTCACGTTCTGGACGCGAAGATCGGCCTCTTTCTCGGCGAACGGACGGAGGTCATCAAACGTGACGTCCGTGCGCCCTTTGAGAGCGTCGGGGAGGATTCCGATCAGCCGGTGCATCCCAGTGCTTCGGATGGGGAGGACAAGCAGGATGTCGTCCGCGCCCAGGCAGAAGAGGAAGCGGCCCGGCGCGGCCCCCGCGCCCACCGCCTGCACGTCGGCCACAAAGAACGTCTTGTCGTAGGTGCCCCCGCTGAAGCCGAGATGGAGGTTCTGGCGGGTCGGGCTGCGTGCCCCGTCACAGCCGCACAGGTAGGCAGAGCTGCACTCTTCCTCCGTGCCGTCTTTGTGGCGCAGCGTCGCGCGGACCCACTCCCCCTCCTCGCGCATTTCCAGCATCTCCGTGTCCCATTCGACCCCGACGCCGACGGCCTGCAACTGCGCGACCAACAGCCGTTCATGGTCGTCCTGCGGGAAACTAAGGATGAACGGGTAGGGGCTGAGGCCCGCGCCGAAGTCGGCGAGACTGATCTCCGAGGCGACCCAGTCGTGCGCCCGTATCTGAATGGTTTCTATGGGAATGCCCCGGCTCACGACCTCGTCGGCGAACCCGAGCTGGCGGTAGAACTCCAAAGTCCGGGACTGCACGGCCATCGCGCGGGAGGCCTGGCCGGGTCCCGAGTTCTTGTCAATGAGGCGCGGCGTGACGCCGGTTTTCTGGAGGAACAACGCCAAGGCCAGCCCGGTCGGCCCGGCCCCAACGATCAATACTTGGCCTGCGTTTATGGGATTGTCCTCTTGTCCCGGTCAGGACCGGCCTTAACGCCTCAAAACCGTGTCGTGGCGCTCGCTCTCCAAGGTCTCCAGGTAGTCCGTCGTGTAGTGCAGGCCACGCGACTCCTTGCGCTTCTGGGCGCACGCGATGATCAGACCGGCCACCTCGATCGTGTTGCGGAGTTCCAAAAGATCGTCGGACAGGATGGGGCCGCTGATCAGGGGCTTGGCCTCCGCCCGCAGGGCGTCCAGAGCCGCCGACGCCTTCTGCAAGCGCGAGTCGCTGCGGACGATCCCAACATACTTCTGCATCACCGTCTGGAGACGGCCGCGCAGGGCGGCGATCAGGGCGTGGTCCACCGGGCCGCCCCGGCGCTTGTCGATGGGGGCGGGGTAGGCAACCGACAGAGGCAAATCGGTCCGCATGATGGCGTCTTTGGCCGCCCGCTTGCCGAACACAAGAGCCTCTAAAAGTGAGTTTGAGGCCAGCCGGTTCGCCCCGTGGACGCCCGTACAGGCGACCTCGCCGCAGGCGTACAGGCCGTCAATGGTCGTCCGGCCCACCAGGTCCGTCACGACGCCGCCGCACGAGTAATGGGCGGCGGGGACGACGGGAATCTGGTCGGTCGTGATGTCTATGCCGAACGACAGGCAGCGGGCGTAGATGGTCGGGAAGTGGACTTTAATGGCCTCCGGGGCCAGGTGCGTGACGTCTAAGTAGACGCACTCCTCGCCCGTTTTCTTGATCTCGCTGTCAATGGCCCGTGCGACGATGTCTCGGGGGGCCAAATCTTTGCGGGTCGGGTCGTACTCGGCCATGAACGCCGTGCCGTCCTTGCGCCTTAAAATGCCGCCCTCGCCCCGGACGGCCTCAGAGATGAGAAAGCTCTTGGCATCCGGGTGGAACAGGGACGTCGGGTGGAACTGGATGAACTCCATGTCGGCCACCTCGGCACCCGCCCGCCAGGCCATCGCCACGCCGTCCCCGGTCGCGATGGCCGGGTTTGTCGTGAACCGGTACACCTGCCCCGCCCCGCCCGTCGCCAGGAGCGTCACTGGCGCGAGATAGGTCTCGACGTCGCCCGATGCCTCGTCCAAAACCGTCGCGCCTAAACACCAGCCATTCTCGACGATCAAGTCAATGGCAAAGTGATGCTCTAAAACAGTCACGTTCGGGTGCGTCCGGGCCGCCTCCACCAATGTCCGCTCCACCTCTTTGCCGGTCAGGTCCGCCGTGTGGATGATGCGGCGGCGGGAGTGCCCGCCCTCGCGCCCCAGGGACAGCGTGCCGTCGGGGTCCCGGTTGAACTCGGCTCCGAACTCCATCAGCTCCCGAATACGTTCTGGTCCCTCAGTGACGAGTACCCGCACAGCGTCCTCGTGGCACAGGCCCGCGCCCGCGATCAGGGTGTCCTGCACGTGAAGCTCGACGTCATCGTCGGCGGCCATGACGCCTGCGATGCCGCCCTGCGCCCAGTTGGTGTTGCTATCCGTGCGGTCCTTCTTGGTGATCAGGGCCACACGGCCCTTTTCGGAGGCGCGGAGGGCAAAGGTCAGTCCGGCGCTGCCGCTGCCGAGGACGAGAAAATCAAAGTCTGGCATGGGGTATATCCGTTTCTAAAGGTCTGACGCGTCTGCATATCGGATTGAAGAAGGAACCTCTTGGGGGCTGCCTTCGTTCCCCGCCTCTACACGAAGCACGGTCGGCGCGAGAAGTGGGCGAGGCGCGAGGCAACGCCGAGGGATGGGTTTCACCAGCCCCGGCCGCCCCAAGTCGTCCCGCTGCGGATTCTGCGAAAGACGTCCCACAGAGACAGCCCGCCGAAGCCGACGACGAACAGGAACACCCAGACCCGCGTGCCGCCGGTCAACTCCCGCTCCGCCTCTCCCGCCCCGATCGCGGAGGAGCGGGAGCCGTTGAAGGCCAGGCCGATCAGGTGGCCCAGCCACGTCGTCCCCGTGATCTGGTCCCCCACTTTCACGGTGCCCCACAGATCATCCCCGACGTTGATGAGGGGGTGTAACCGCCCGGCCTTGCTCCAGGAAGTCAAACAGGTGCTCGTCCCTGACGGCGAGTTTGGTCTGGGTGGGGTTGGGCAGGAGCGCGTCGAATGATGGTCGTGTGGGTCCAGCCAATTTCTCTCACCAATGGTGAGAGAATCAACGTTGCCACAAAACTGCCACCAGTGGTGGCAGAATTGGGAATGGGACGCGAGGTTAGGGCCACGTCGCGAGGAAGGCGAGGGGAGCGCGCGAGGGGAGGAAGGCGAGGGGATAAATCCCTCTCGCT
>JAYTRQ010000521.1:0-3971 GCA_043746125.1 Armatimonadota bacterium
GGAGAGTCTGTCCAAGGCGAATTCGTACAGGTCGCAGAGGCCCAGCACGAGGGCGGCATGGCTGTTGGCCTCCTGCCAAGCCGCGCCGCAGTCCTGCCAGCCGATCTTATTCATCGCCAGGTGCGCCCGCCGCTCGTTCTGGTCCAGGCCGACCTGACGCCAGGTGCGCTCCCACAGCAGGCGCGGGCCGACGTCAAACGGCGCACTCCGGAACCGCTCCAGCCCGTCGCTCACGGCCAGGGAGTACCGGCCGGGGGCCAGGCCAGCGAAGTCGGTCACCCACCAGTGGCTGTCCCATAGTTCGCCCCAGTACACCGTAGGTCCGCTCTTGACGACCCGGCCTTCTCCGTCCAGCACGTCGAACGCGGCCCCCGCCACCGGCAGAGTCCCCTGTGGGCCGCGCACGAGCGCACGCATCGGGCCGCCCGTGTCATAGCCGATCTGCGAGTACAGCAAGCCGAGGGGGGGAGTCATGGCGTGTAGGTCCTTAAGAAGCGGTCAATCTCTGCCCGCCGGGGGATGGACGGCTGCGCCCCAGCCTGCATCACACTGAGAGCCGCCGCGGCGCCTGCGAAGCGCGCGGCCTCACCCAACGGCATGCCTTCCACAAGGGCTACGGCCAGCGCTCCGCAGAAGACGTCGCCGGCCGCCGTGGCGTCTACGGGCGTGACCGGGAAGGCGGGCACGTGCCGGCGCACGTCCTGGGAGGCCACGTAAGCGCCCTGTGCGCCCAGGGTCAGCACGACGAACTTCGGGCCGCGCCCGAGCAGCGCTTCCGCTGCGGCCAGGGCCTCCTCCGGGCTGCGGACGGGTAGGCCGCACAAGCTCTCGGCCTCGGCCTCGTTGACGACGAGACCGGTCATCCGGTCAGAGACGGGCAGCTCGCCCGTCCGGGCGGGGGCGAAATTGAATAGGACGGGGACGCCCCGTGCCGAGGCGATCTCCAGCGCACGCCGGGTGGCGGGGACGGGAATCTCCATTTGCAGGACGAGCATGGCGGAGCTGCCGATGAGGGCCGCGTTCTCGTCCACGTGCTGTGGGGTCAGCGCGTAGTTTGCGCCCGGTGCGACGGCCAGGTAGTTGTCGCCCCGGCGGTCGAACATGACCAGGGCGCTCCCCGTCGGCACGCCCGGCACGGTCCGGGCCGGGCCGACGTCAATGCCGTCCCCCCGGAAGTTTTCCAGCATAGCCCGCCCAAAGGCGTCGTCGCCGACGCAGGTGAGGAACGACACGCGCCCGCCCGCACGAGCGGCGGCGACGGCCTGGTTCGCCCCCTTGCCTCCATAGGTCTGGGTGAACGTCCCGTCCGTGACGGTCTCGCCGACACGGGGCAGGCGTTCCAAGCCCATGATCATATCCACGTTGGAACTGCCGATGATAGTAAGGGTCCGGTCCACGGGTCAGTACCCCGTCTGGGTCGGGGCGGGCGAGGGTGCCGCGTCCCGGCCCCACGCGCCGAGGATGGCGTGGGTGGATGTCGTCCCCATGCGGGTCACGCCCAAGGCGGCCAGGCGCAGCACATCGGCCAGGGTGCGGACGCCGCCAGACGCCTTGACGCCGACGCCCGGCCCACAATGGCGACGCATCAGCATAATATTATGGTCCGTCGCCCCAGCCGTCGTGAAGCGGCCATCCTCGCCCTTGACGAACCCAAAGCCCGTGGACGTCTTCACGAAGTCCACGCCCATCTCGGTACAGATCTCGCACAGCCGAATCTTGGGACCATCGTCTGGGAGGTAATCGGTCTCAAAGATGACTTTAAGCAGCCCACCGTGTGCGTGGGCGACGTCGAGAACGGCCCGGATGTCGTCGCGGACGAACAGCCAGTCTTCCCCGAGCACCTTGCCGATGTTGACCACCATATCCACCTCGGCAGCCCCTTCGGCAAAAGCCTCCTCGGCCTCGAAGGCCTTCACGGAGGAGGCCGGCGACCCGTGCGGGAAGCCGATGACGGTGCCGATGCCGATGGGCGTCCCTTCCAGGACTTCGCAGGCCAGGCACACGGCGTAGGGCTTGATACAGACGGAGGCAATGGGGTAGGGCCGCAGGGCCAGAAGCTCGTCACGCATCTGTGCCTCGGTGAATGCTGGGTGCAGGATCGCGTGGTCCAGCATCCGGGCCACGGCTTCGGCGCTTTGGGGTGTGTTCGCCAATGTCTCAGGCGCTGTTATCTCAGGTGGTGTCATCATTAGAGCTTTCCGTCGGGTAGACTGTTGCATGCTTCTCTCGGCTTATAGGCAGTATAACACCAATGCTGGTCTTTTGCAAATTGTAGCGAAACAATTTTTATGCTGATTTCAAAACAACGATCGACCCAGACCCGTCTGGAAGAGATGGCGCGAGCCGTCGGGCCGGGTGGGCAGATGCCCACGATCCGGCAGCTCGGCGCGGACCTGAGCGTCAGCCTCTCCACGCTTAATGCCGCCTTGGCCGAATTAGAAGACCGGGACGTGATCCGTCGCCGGCAGGGCAGCGGCATCTTCGTCGCGCCGACTCTGGGCCGGCGGAACCTGTGCCTGATCTGCAACCCGGCCAGCCTACTGGACTTCGGGACGTCGCCGATCTGGGGCCAGATGATTGACGCCGCCCGCCGCCGGGCGGGCGATCTGGACGAGAACCTCTCGATCCATTTCGCCCAGATCGCGAACGAACTCAGCACGGAGGCGGCCCTGCACGGGCGGCTGGCCGGAGACATTGCCGCTCACAACGTTCAAGGCGTCCTCTCTATCGGCCTGCCGCATGCGCTGACCCGCTGGATCGAGGGGTGCGGCGTGCCCGTCGTCTCGTTCGCCGGGCCGTCGGATTACATCGTCTGGCTGTCCAGGCCGGAGGTGATCGCGAGGGGCGTGGAGGAACTGACGCGGCGCGGGTGCCGCACCCTGGTGCTGTGGATTCCACTCTCCGCCCATCAGCCCGAACCGCCCACAGGGGAGGCGGTGCAGGCGTTCAAGGATGCACTAGGGTCACACGGCCTGCCGTACCGGGCGGACCTGGCGGAGCGGTTCGCCCCCCGGATCAGCCCCGACGCGCCCTCGATGCAATCCTTCCCCGGCCAGGGCTTTGAGGCGATGACACGCATAGCCGCCTCGGAGGGGCCGCGCCCGGACGGCATCATGAGTACGGACGACATGCTGACCCAGGGCCTACTAATGGCGATGGCCCGCCACGGCCTGCGCCCCGGTCGGGACGTCCACATCGCCACGCAGTCTAACCGGCACTCACCCGCCCTGCTCGGCTGGGAGGAGGCGATCACACGGATCGAGTTTGACCCGGCCGAGATCGTCGCGGCCATGTTCGACGCGCTAGAGTCGCTCCTGGCGGGAGAGGCGCCGGCCGGTGCGGTGCCGGTCCCAATGGACCCAAGCCTGCCGGACTACCAGCCGCCAGAGCGGCAGATCCTGATCCGGCCGCGTATCATCCAGCCGGGGGAGTCGGCTTTTCCGCTGCCAGCGCCATGTTCGTGACGGGGAACGGGCGCAGCATTCCATCTGATTGGAACAGCGCGACACGGCCTTCAAAGTGGTGGACCACGCGCCACTCGTTGACGTAGGCGCGGGAGGCGGGCAGCGCAGCGAAGCCCACGGCCTCCAGTTCGCGTGTCCAGTCGCCGAAGTTCCAGAAGCAGAACGCCTCGTGCATCTCGGACAGCCAGTTGTCCGCGTAGATCATCTTGGCGATGAACTCCATCGCCAGCTCGAGCGGCAGGCGGAACCGGGCCTGGTCGTCCTGCGTGACATTCGGGCGAGGCGTTCCGGGCCGGACGTCCTGGAGAAAACGGTCAAAGCGCGAGAGTGTGGACAGGGCCGAGATCGGCACATCCGGGTCCTCGGAGACAAGGCCGTCGTCGCCCGCTCCGTAGCTCCACAGCTCGTGCAGAGTAGAGTTACAGATCATGACGTCCACGCTCCGGGCCTGGGCCTCCGAGACCAGCGTCATCAGGTTCTGCTGCTTGAAGAAGACGAACACCCCGC
>JAYTRQ010000522.1:0-12075 GCA_043746125.1 Armatimonadota bacterium
ACGCCCTCAGCATGTGCGCCCTCATTAAACTCCCATATCGAGACGATAGGGACGAACTTCGTCAGCAGCGTGTACAGCGTCCCGAACAGGCCGTAAGCGCCGACTGTGATGACGACGTCCGGCCACGCCGGTGTGTAGTTGCCCCAGGTCAGCCGGTTCACGGCCACACTCGGGACGACGACCAGAATGCGCTCCGTGAACATGGCGATATTGACCGAGATCCCAACGGCCAGCATCGCCCAGGGCGAACGCCTGACTCGCTTGAACAGCAGCGCGATGAGTGGCACGCCGACTGCAAAGATCGGCAACAGGACCAGCATGTATTTGTAGCCACCGAACAAAAACTGTACGTAGTTCTCGTGGTCCGGGTCGCGCGAGAACCAGTCTGACCAGATATCCCCGCCGAAGAAATACGACCAGAAGAGCGAGATAGCCATTAGGATCTTGCCCAGGTTGTCGAAGTGCTGCGGCAGGATGTAATCTTCCAGGTGGAACACCCAGCGCAGCAGGCACATCACAACACAGACCGCGCCGGCCCCGGACAGCAGAGCGCCCAGGACGAAATAAGGCGCGAAGATGTTGGAGTGCCAGCCAGGCACGACGCTCATGCCGAAGTCCCAGCCGACAATCGTGTGCAGGGATACGAAGACCGGAATGATCATGACTGTCAGAATGCCGAACAGCACTTTCAGACGCCGCCACTCCCGGTCGCTCCCACGCCACCCTAGAGCGAGGATCGTGTACAAAGTCCGGCGCCACCCGAATGTCCGCTCCCGCAGGGTCGCGAAATCCGGGATGATGCCCGAAAACCAGAAGATCACACTTGTGATCAGGTACACCCCCAGAGCCGTCGCGTCCCAGATCAGCGGGCTTTGGTAGTCAGGCCAAAGTTGTCTTTCATTCGGATAGGGGATGAAGTAGTAGAACAGCCAGTTACGACCGATATGCAGCAGGGGGAAGACACCCGCCACGGCCAGGGCGCAGACGGTCAGTGTCTCCGCCAGGCGCGTCAAGGACCGCCGCCAGCCGGCATGGACCAGCCGCAGGATAGCAGAGATCATCGTGCCCGAGAGGGCTACGCCTGCCCAGAAGATGAAGTTTGCGATATCCAGGCCCCAATAAACCGGCCGGTTCATGCCCCAGACGCCCATACCCTGATACAACTGCCAGCAGAACGTCAGGAACGCTGCGCCGAAGATAGTCACAAAGAAGCCCAGTACGGCCCACCAACGCCAGGTGGTCTGTAGCACAGGGCGGCACAGATCTGTATTGACCTGTGCCGCTGAGAGAGGCGGGTACACCCGGTCTAATTGCTCCACCAATGGGACTTGCTCTTCACGGTAAAGTCCACGTTCAAGAATACTCATAACACTGCCTTGTCTAAGTCTCCCAAAGGGGTGGGTCTTCCACCATCACTGTCACTGTCGCGTTGCCCATCCGACGTTCCGCTGTACGGGTGCGCTCTTTGCTCATCCCCCACCACGATATGATCGGGAAGTATCGGCAGGCTAACAAATAGGTCAGTACGAACATAGCCGCCAGCCCAAAGAACACGAATAGCGCAGGGAGTGCGGGAAGCAAAGGCTCCTTGCCGTATCTGGGAGCGAATGTTGGAACGGTGTCTAAATATCGCTGTGCGGCCAGCCCAATCAAGACCATGACGCTGACCGTACAGAGCAGCCAGCGTGTCTTGCGGAGCTTCGGGCTGATATTGACGAACACGGGTAGGGCCGAACAGCCAAGCGCCATCAGGCTGACCAGAACCGGAAACGTCGCCGTCCGGCTCATCTGGATGTTCCACTCGGAGGGAATGTGTCCATACCAGGCCGTCAAAAAGTCACAGACACGAAAGTAAGTCCAGATCAGCCCGGCCCCGACCATGAACTTGCCCAGGTTGTCATATTGGGAATCTGTGAAGAACCCGCGCCCCCGGAGCACCTTATTGATAAGTGTCATCACCAGCACCGCCAGGGCCGTCGCGCCAAGCAGTGACCCCAACGTGTAGAGTGGCGCGAAAATACTGGAATCCCAGTTCCGCGCGGCGGCGAGCTGGAAGTCCCAGCCCAGAACCGTCTGCGAGCCTACATAGGACAGGAGAATCCCGACGATCAGAACGCCTTCCGCCCTTCTCAACACCTTCCATTGGTGTTCGCCTCCGACCCATCTGACGGGCACGGTCGTGAATTTCGTCGGCAGACGCACAGGGCCGATATTGACGAACTTCACCGCATACACGGATTCCCATGTAGAGAGACGGCCGTAAAATCTCTTCTCCTTAGACTCGTCGGGTGCGCGGTCACGCAGCATGGCGAAGTCCGGCAGAGATGTCAGCCAGAGCAGGAACCAGCCTGCCGCGAACGCCGTACCGACCGCCAGAGTGTCCCAGACAATCGGGCCGGACACGCGCCAGACGTTGTCCCGGAACTCCGACGATCCCAGGGCATAGATTCGGTACCGTGCGGCCACCAGAAACGGCAGCAGGAGCGGCCCCCACAGGCCAAACAAAGACGCCATGTCCAGCATCCGGTTCAGTGGGTATCGCCAGCTCGCGTGGGTTACGCGAAGGACGGCTGATAGCGCGACCATGCCCTGAGCTATTCCAATCCAGAACAGCAGGGACACGAGGGCGACGTGCCAGAAGGCCGGGTCGTCCCGATGCCCGCCGAAGTAGGCGTAGCCCCACAGCGCTAGGCCTGCGACAAGCACCAGGGCCGCGCAGACAAACGTCGCCAGACGCAGCTTGGTCAGGCGCGACTGATGTGGATCTTCCAGTACGAGCCGAAGTGGCTCCGAGGCATTCGCGTCCTGGGCGAACTCGAAGGGTGACGTCAGGATGTTGTCTTTGTCAAACATAACATTTGTCTAAGCCGTGACTGGCGTGTCTTCGTCCACCGTCTTCAGATACACGACGGCCGGCGACGTCCCCAGTTCTTCCAGCAGCCGGAATCGGCGCGGATCGTTCCACAGTTTGGCGACGGTCCAATCCGTCTTGGGATCAAAGTCCGGTTCACCCGCGCTCTTGGGCCGCGTCTTGACGTCCCCGAACGTGATCGCCTTGGGCGGGCATGCCTGAGCGCAGGCCGTCGTGAACTCATCCGGCTCCAGCTCCCGCCCTTCCGCACCTGCCTTCTCCTCAGCCCGCCGGATGCGCTGGACGCAGAACGTGCACTTTTCCATCACGCCCTTCTCGCGGACGGTCACGTCCGGGTTAAGGGCCTGGTTCAGCGGCTCGTCCCAAGAGTGTTCAAACCAGTTGAACATGCGGACGTCATACGGGCAGTTGTTGCCGCAGTAGCGTGTCCCAACGCACCGGTTGTAGACCATTGCGTTCAGGCCCTCCGGGTTGTGGTACGTCGCGTACACGGGACAGACCGGCTCACAGGGCGCATTATCGCAGTGCTGGCAGGGGATGGGCATGAACCGGGCTTTGACGTTCGGGTACGAGCCTTCCCAGTACCGCTCCACGCGAATCCACTGGTGTAGGCGGCCCTGATGCGCCTGTTCCTCGCCGACCACGGGGATGTTGTTCTCCGTCGCACAAGCCGTCTCGCAGGCGTGGCAACCTGTACAGCGGTCCAGGTCAATGACCATCGCCCACTTGCGTGTCTTGTAGTTATCTTCCGTATCTTTAATGTATGGTGAGGCTTTCTGTTCGGAAGCCCCTTCTCCCATACCGCTCGGCCCGGAGCTACGTTCGGACGCTAGTTCTTTCGCATCAGGCATTAGTGATTCTTTTCTACTCCGCTTCCGGCTTGTATGCGCTGCTCTCGCCCCGCTTGAACATAGAACCGGGGGATACCGGCGACCCGGTAACAGGCTTGGCCGCTTTCCACTCTTTGGCCGTCGTGTGGATCAGGTTCATCACAGCCGCCGGTTCTGTCCCACCCGGCCGATCCTGTGCCAGCACGAGGGTTGACCCATCGTTCTGGTAGCCTGACTTTGCATCAGCAATTTTGGCAATCCTTACAACTGTCGCTCCATACGCCAGTGCACCCGTCGCTGTGTCCGCCGTCGGGTCCAAGATTGCCAATGGGTTGGAGCCACGCGCCTGCGCATTGCGCCCGTACAACGTGTGCCCCTGCCCGATGGGCATGGCTACGACGCTCGGATGGAGGCCAGGGTAGGGGATGGCAGGTGCTTCCATACTGCCGTTGGCCGTCGTGATCCGTATGATGTCACCCGTGCGTATGCCCATGGAGTGCGCCACCTGCATGTTGATCTCCACCCAGGAGTTCCAGACCGCCATCGTCATCGGGTCTGGGTTCTCCTGCATGAAGCCTAGGTTGGCGTGTCGCCCGTCGTGATTGTAGATTTGTGGGTACAGGTGCAATGCAAATGTGCCGGTGGCAAGAGGTGTGGGTGCGGCCCCTCCTAATCTTGCTCCCGCCCCGCTCGACTTCGGTGTGGGAGGGGCTTCCGTCCACAGCCCACCCTGAGAGAGAGCATTCACCCAGGCCGCGTCATTCTCAGTCGTGTCCGCTGTGAGGTCCGCCTGGCCCAGGCCCGACCACGTTTTTCGGACCGCCGCTCGCGTGTCGCCGTCGGCCATTGGCTTGCCTAAACGCCGCGCGACGTCAATCAGCACGTCGCCCGCCGCCCGCGTGTCCATCCAAGGCGTAAAGACTCCTTTGGGCTGAATCATACCCTGCCCGCCAGCGAACTGCGGGTTGATGATCGGCTGCCGCAGGGTCGCCATGTGAGAACCCGCCGGGATGACTGGTGGCACATGGTCGCCCCATTCCTCCAGGAACGTCCGCGTCGGCAGAACGACGTCAGCGTAGACGGTCGTCTCGTCTTCAAACGGCGTCAGCGCGGCCACAAACGAGACCTTCTGCATGGCCGCCGTGAAGCCCGCCGCGGTCGGGAGCGTGAATACCGGGTTCGGCTGCCCCAAGATCAGAAGCGCCCCTACCTGCCCTGCCTGCATCGCTTGAACCAGCGCCTGTATCCCTCTGAATCCAGCACCCCCATTGCTTGGGGCGCCCTTCAAGGCGTTAGTACCCGGGGGGGCAAGCGCTCCCTTCCCGAACCCAACACATTGGCTCCCAACCTGTACGTTCAGTGCCTCCACGGCTGCAAAGGCCGCCGTCACGTTGGCCGAGTTCATCAAGCCGTTGCCAGGGACAGCGACGACCCTCTTTCCGTCGCCAAGGAACGCCTCAGCTAAGTTTTGTATCTGGGCGACGGTGAGGCCGGACTCAGCAGCGGCAGCCGCTATGATCTGGCTGGCGTCTGCCAGCGTGCCGATGGCGAGAATACGAGCAAGATGCTGAGCCAGCGCCGCTTCCGTGCCTGGATTGCACGGCAGCCAAACATCCGCCTTCGCCGCCGTCATGCTCATGCGTGGGCCGATGTAGATGAACCGCCCATGTTCACCCTGCGCCCGGCGTGGCCCCTGCCGGAACTCACCGAACAGGCGGCTGTAAAACACGGGGGAAGGCCAGGCTTCCAGAAAGTCGCCGCCGAACGAAACGATGACATCGGCTTGGTCCAGCTGGTGGGTGGGTATCTGGTCGCGGCCATAGACTACTTTGGCCGCCGCACGCCAGGGAGCGTCGTCCAGCAGTGAGTACGAGTAGACCGCCGCACCCGCCGACGCCGCGAAGTCGTTCAGCAGACGCGCCTGCGTCGGGCTCGAGCCGTAGACCTGCGTATCGGCTAGAATGGCGATGCGGCCCCGTGCGGACTTCAGGCTATCCGTGACGCGCGTCAGGCCTGTTTCCCAATCAGTCTTTTCCGCAGTGATCTCCGTGATCTTCTCACGTCCATCCGGCGGATTCATGTCCTTGGGGCGGTCAACTATCACCGTCTCACCACGCTTTGCGTGTGTCACCGGCCAGCGCAGGCGATCCGGGTTGTACAGGTGCTGCAAGGCCCCCTGGCCCCGCGCACAGGTCGCGCCCGTATTAACAGGATGGGCTGGATTTCCCTCGATCCCGATTGCCCGGCCCCCCATTGTCCGCACGAATAGGCCGCAACCCGCCGGGCACATCTGGCAGACGGTGGCAAAATATTGCGGGACGCCGTCCATCAGGCCGTCGGGCTGGTTCAGGTAAGGGTACACGCGGTTGTCATAGCCGCCGTACTGCCCCGTCACTTCCGCTCGATAGAGGCCAGGCTGGTAGCGGCTCAGAGGGCGGCATCCGGTCGCGGCGACCGCGCCGCTGATGACCGAAAGCTGTATGAACTTGCGCCGACTGATTTCGGTCATTTTGTATCTTCCAAGTCTGATCTAATAGTGACAGGTGTAGCAGTCTACGGAAGCCTGATGCGGCTGGAATTTCTTTTCGTATTGCCGGTGGCATGTAATGCACCAACCCATGTTCATCGCGATTGGCTGGTACACCACATACATGGACCCGACATTGCCGTGGCACGTCGCGCAGGCGACGCCTGCGCCGACATGAGCTGAGTGGACAAAGTGGACGTAGCCAGGCTGCTGGTTTACCCGCACCCATGGGATGGACTGTCCCGCCAGGTAGTACTGGCGGACGCGCGCGATCTGTGGGTGCGTGATGGAGATGTTCTTGTGACAGCCCCAGCAGACTTCGACGGGTGGGTAGTTGGCGTAGCGCGACGTAGCCGCAGTCCAGTGGCAGTAGGCACATGGGATGTGCAGCTCGTTCACGTGTACCCTGTGGTAGAATGCAATGGGCTGAGTCGGGCCGGGTTCGCCGACCCAGTTGGTCTTGCGCTCGTGAGTCGTCTCCGGCCAGTAGAAGGCTAAGGACAGCAGAGATAGCAACAACACACTAGAAGCGAGAAACAGGCGGATAAAAACGGGGCGAGTCACGCCAGGGGTACCTTTTCTAAGGTCTTGATCAAGGAGACGAGAATTGTGGCCTATGGGCCAATTCTATCTACCCTGTCACTAGACCCCCCAAACGTCTTCAGCCCATAGTTTGTGAAAGTTTACACAAACTTTTTTCAGGGTAAAACCACAGCATTATGGAAATGACGCCGGTTCAGATTATTGCTCTTTGTGTGCTTTTTATGGGCTTTCATGCCGTCGCCATTCCCGCCTTCGTGTGGGCATGGCGTGGTGGCCAGTTTCGTGGTCCGGAGCAAGCCGAATGGCATGTGGACCACGGTGAGCCCCTGGACGCGCCCCCCGCGCTGACGCCTCTGACGCCCCGCAGAGCGCGGATAATGCTGGGTCTCCTGGTCACGATAGGAGTGCTGATGCTCTCCTCGGTTGCCATCACAATTGTCATGGCTTCTCAACCAGCGGCGCACTCTGTCGCCGGCAAATGCCCCTTTTAGAGGAGACCTCTCATGGCGATCATGCAAGGTGGTGACACCTGGTTCTGGCTCTGGCTTTCGATTCTTCTGACGGGTGCGTTTAGTCTAGCAACTTGGTTTTACACCATAGTTGGGCGTGACCGTAAGATCGCCAGGCAGAGACGTGGCGAGAAGACGGTTGAGCGGTTCGGCACGATTGAGGAAGACCGGGCACCCATCCCCAAGTTTCTGATCTGGACGTACGTTGGACTCGCGGTCTGGGCGGTCGTTTACGCGGTATGGACTGGGATTGAAGGGATCGGTATGTGATGGCGAACGACCTAGTACGATGGGGTGGATGGGATGACAGCGTTGACGACCATGAACCCGAGACCTACGACGCGGCCGACCAGTGGGATCGGCCTCCGCATGCTGAGGAGAACGAGAGAAATATACGGCACGGCAAATTCGGGAGCTTTGCCGAGGTCGCTGATCGGGATGCCGCATCAGCGCGGAAGCGCGGCGACGGCACGTTCGCCGTGGTGCGTGAGACGGACGCCGCCGAACACAGGCAGTCGGTCTGGGATTGGGGGGACACCCGGACATGGCTCGCCATCGGGGCTATGTGCATCGGCTTCGCACTCTACTGCCTTTTGGTCTACCTCATGCCGCACGGCCGGCACAACCAGAACGATGGACTGGCTCCAACGCCAACGATCCGAGTCTATTAATGTATGCACATTCGACACGGGTTTTCGTGAAACATCGGGTGCGGCTGTTCGCGGCTGCCACCGCTGGGGGAACCTCCGGCATCGCTCTGCTTGTTGCATACTACCTCACACTTGGCCTCCTGCCGGCCGCATTCTCCTACCCTGCGACTGAGTACCCGGTCGCCGCCTGGGCGCACCGCATGGACCTGGCCCAGTTCGCCGGGGCATTTCTGTACCCGCCGTTGCCCACCCCACTTACATGGTGGCTCGGCCTCGCCGTACTCCTCGGGACATTCACCGTACTGGGCGTCATCTACGCTGTAGGACTGGCGTGGACGTTGCAAACGTCGGATGCCGCCAAAGGCCTAGGCTTCGGAGTTGCTCTCTTCGCCGGTCTCGCCCTCACTCTGACAATTGCTAACGGTGTGCACCCTGCCATCATGCGGAACGCCCTGCCGGACACGGGTGTTTTTCTAATCGGCTGGTCCTTCTGGGCAACGCTTCAATTGCTCTTTGTTCACCTGATCTACGGGGCCTGCTTGGGCACGCTCTACCGCCGCCTCTCCCTCAAAGGCTAAAAATAGAAAAACGGGGTCGATCTCAAAAAGACCGGCCCCGTTTTTCCGTCAGGTTTTCGCTGGACTAGTAGCGGTCGCCGCCACCGCCGCCGTAGCCACCGCCGCTGCGACCACCGCCACCGCCGCCGCCGCTGCGACCACCGCCACCGCCGCCGCCGTAGCTGCCTCCGCCACCGCCACCGCCGTAGCTACCGCCGCCGCCGCCGCCGCCGTAACCGCCGCCACCACTGCCGCCACGACTGCCGCCGCCGCCACCTTCACGTGGGCGAGACTCGTTAACAACGAGGGCACGTCCACCGACATTGCGGCCGTTAATGGCCGCGATCGCCTGCTGCGCCTCGTCCTCGCTCGCCATTTCGACAAAGCCGAAGCCACGGGCCTGGCCCGTGTAACGGTCGGTGACCACCTGGGCGGTGGAGACGTTGCCGGCCTCGGAGAAGAGGTCGTGCAGTTCCTGGTCGGTCATCTGATAGCTCAGGTTGCCGACATAAAGTTTCGTTGCCATGATGAGGAATGGCTCCTTTCAGTGTGTAGCGCCCCCTAAAGAACAGGGGCTGAGACGGACGGGCCTTCTTCTCGTCAAGGACAGCCAACATTTCGCAGGTCACGGGCACGTCGGCGACACCGAAGGAACCGGGGCAACACGGAAGCGGGCAGCAGACCGATCGGAAAAAGGCAATCGGGACTGTTCCCGACATCGGGGTCATTATACCACGGCTTTCGTCAGAGCGCAAACATTTTTAGAGAGTATTTTTCGGAGTAATTTTCGTATTCTGCCTCGCCTGGCCCTTGACAAAGCCACCGCTCATGCAGTATACTCCGTCCTGCGTTTGCTCACGGAATGAGAAGAGAAAAACACGGTGTTTGTGTAGGCCGAGGCGGGAAGAATTTGATACGAGAAGGTCTACGATAAGCTCTGTGACCACTCTTGTTCAGCCAAACGTAACAGCGTTGGCATAGCACGGAATATAAAGAAGAACGAGCGGCGCACTCATTGCCTCCATTGTCTTCAACCCATTGTCAGGTCCACAAAGCGGATCAGTTTGCACAGGCCTCCTCAGAAAGCTAAGTACAGGCACTAACAGCACCCATGCAGTGCGCAAGTATTTAGTCCAGACCATTGGGGAGATGTCCCCAGAAGCGCGACTTGGCAAGAAGGTATGCGGTCATTGGGAGTGTTCCGGTGGAACTGGACCATGCGGATGGGGATGCTGACGACAACCGTCTAGAAAACGTGAAACTGCTCTGTCCAGGGTGTCATGCCTTGATGTTCAATTTTCGGAATCTGAATAAGAGCAACGTCAGAGCGGCCCGCAGAAAACACGCCGAAGTAGCTCAGCTGGCCAGAGCGGTTCTTTTGTAAAGAACGGGTCGCGGGTTCGAATCCTGTCTTCGGCTGTAATTGACTAGCGTCGATTACTGTTGGCGCTAGAAAAACCAAATATGGGTCGGTGTCCGAGTGGCTAAAGGAGGCGGTCTGTAAAATCGTCGGCGCAAGCCTACACAAGTTCGAATCTTGTCCGGCCCATCTCCCGCCCGTGCGCCGCCACAGCGCACGGGCGACTTGCCCACGTAGCTCAGTGGTAGAGCACTTCTTTGGTAAAGAAGAGGTCAAGGGTCCGATTCCCTTCGTGGGCTTTTCATGTAAAACGCGCCGCTCCTGCTCAGGAGCGGCGCGTTTTTGTATTGCCCGGTCTAGGCAACGTGGCCGATTTGAACCATCAAAGTCTGCCCGGCGGCCAGAATCAGAGGCTTCGCGAGAGTCAACCGCAGCCGCCCCTCTTCATTCACGGCGTGGGTGGCCGTGAGAGGTTTGCCGCCCAGTGTGACCAGGACCCGGCCATTCTCCACGCTTGTTGGGGGCGATAGCGTCAGCGCTGAAAGCTGGAGCCGCCCATGCTTGAGGGTGACGTGAGCCTCCATCGTCTTCCCCGTCACCACTTGTGAGAACGTCCCCCAGCCCTCGGCGACCGTGAAAGGCGCCCGGAAATGCTCCGGTGAGATGCGGGGCGCAAAGCCCAGATGACCACGTGGGCCATGGTACTCGAAGCCGCAGAGCGTGATGAACGAGCCGTAGCTTGCCATCGCCCGCGCATAATGGTCGCTGCACTCAATCTCGTTGTAGGGGTTGCGCCGCGAGGCGTGGTAGCGGTCGTGGATCGCGCGGGTCACAGCCAAGCCCTCTAAGACCAGGCCCTCGGCAATCATGTGACTTGCGGCCTGATGCTCAAAGCCGCTCATGCACTCGTTGAAGTACCCGAACTGCCAGGACTGGACGCCGAATGGGTCAGACAGGCCGCGTGGGTTTGTAACCATGATCATCCCACCATCCCCGGCGAGGGCGTACGGCCGGCCCGCCGTGTTCTTCGCACGGAATGGCCCGACGTCTGGGGTGAAGTTGTATCGGTAGAGGGACTTCAACGCCGACTCCGTCTTGCTGCGGTCCAAAATGCGCCCCAGGCCGAGCTGCCAGGCCCAGCTCTGGCCCTGAACCTGGTCAATGTGACAGCCTTTGTACGATCCCAGGCTGTCCGCGCGGCCTGGCTCTGGCAATTGGACGAAGTAGTCTCCGTCAAATAACTGCGCCTCGATGGCATTCTTGGAGACCAGAAATCTCTGCCGGCATTCGGCGGCGAACGCGGTATCGCCGACGTCCGCTGCCATCTCCTCGCTAGCGCGGAGGGCGGCGGCGTAGAGCGAACTGATCCAGGGGATCTTACCGTACCAGGTCCCATCGAGCGTGTTTTCCTGCGGACCGTCAATTAGACCATCTCCGTTCGCGTCGTGGCGGATCAGGAACCCCATCGCGCGGCGGACGTTGGGCCAGATGCGGTGCAGGAACGCATCATCGGGACTCATCTGATGTTCACGGTAAGCGCCCAGAATGCGCCCGCACTGGCCGTCAACAGCGGGGCCAGTCCCTTCGCCCCGGTAGCCGATGGTGCCATCCAGGTGCAGTGCCGCGCCGAAGTCAACGTGTTCGCGAGTGTACTGTTCGAGTTCGGGGAAGATGCGCCCGATGGCCTGGGCGTAGTGATAAACGTGCGTGCAGGTTCCCACACAGCAGCCCACGCCTTCCCATCCCCAGAACCGGCCCGTGCTGAGACGGTGGGCGGTACTCGTTGCCAAAATAGACGTGTTGACGAACGTCCGATCCAGGAACCAGTAGGGCAACGTCGAGTCGTACCACGTTTGGTGCCAGAGCTTGGTCTCATGGCTGAGGCGGGTGTAGTTCCGCGTGACGTAGTCGGTGACCGCCTCGGCGTCCGTGAAGCGCTTGGCGTAATAGTTTTTGCCGCCATCAACGGCGATACGGCCGTTCGCGAAGTGCCAGGTCAGGGCGAACGTGACAGTCTGCGACTTACCGGGGATGAGGTGGACGGCCTGGGTGATTGCCCCGACCAACTTCCCCCCGGAAGCCGCGCGGGCTGACTCCGCTACGGGCGCGTCGAACAGGGCGGCAGAATCAGCGGCGGGCCGTCCGACTGCTCTGCCAAGCAGAGACAGTGCCATCGTTCCCATGTCGGCATCCGGTGGCGCAGTGGGGTCCGCGACAGGGACGTCGG
>JAYTRQ010000523.1:0-3953 GCA_043746125.1 Armatimonadota bacterium
GACGATGTTCAGAAGGTCGCCCGCAAGCTGCCCGCGCGGCTCCCCCACCCCCGCACGGCGACCCTGGTGACGGGCGAGTTGGCTGCGCCCTTCATCGGCGAACTGGCCGATATGCTGAACCGCGTAGAGAACCTGAGCGTGAACGTCTGCGCTGTTCACAACGACTTTTTCGAGGGCAACATCAGCGTGGCCGGCTTGCTGACCGGGCGAGATATCTCCCAGGCCCTCCGGGCGATGGGGGACAATTTAGGGGAGCGGGTCGTTCTGCCGTCCATCATGCTGCGTGACCCGGACCGCGACATCTTCCTGGATGACATGACGCTGGCCGACTTCCAGCAGATCGTCGGCCGTGAGGTCTGCGTCGTGGAGCGGATGCCCTCGGCGGCGGCGAAGGCGCTGCTCAACTAAGTGGGTCCAGAGGAGGGGGCGCAACACACAGCGCCCTACCTCCCCCCTTTCTTCTTGATCGCCTCCTGAAGCATCCTGATTACTTCGGCATAAGCCGTATCCTTCACCACCTCATCATCGCCAAGCGGCTCTCCACGCATACTCTCACCACCCGGATCGGGCGGCACCGCATTGATCCGAACTACATCCCATTCCCGATGATAAAGCGCCGCCGCAAGGGCCGTTGTCTCATGCGGCATGTGGGATCGTGCTTTCACGTCCGCCCTTTTTGCCAGCAGCAGGCGGATGAGTTCCGGCTGACCATTGGAGGCTGCAACGATGAGCGGGGTCAAAACTCCCTTGCCTCTGACGTTGGGGCTGGCTCCCCGCGCTAACAGAAGCCGCGTGGCTTCCACGTCCCGGTTGGAACAAGTCTGTAGCAAGTCGTGATTGAGTGGCGGCTTTACAGGAACTTGGCCAGGCTGCCCAGTCGCACACCCCGTCAATAACGGCAGGCAGAGCGCGAGGGCAAAAGCCGCCGATGGCAAGAAGTGATTACCGACATTCATAGGTGCCTCCTCTGCCTAACAGCAAACGTGCCGCAGCACGAGGGCTTCCCACAATTGGAAGACGGCGTCGGTCTGCGTCGTCGAGCGGATGCCGGCCGCAGCGAAGGCGTTGCTAAACTAATCTGGTTTCTGCGCGATCTTGTAGTGCAGGGAGAGCAGGCGAGACCCCCAGAAGTAAAACAGGTGGTCCGTCCGCAGGCTCCCTGCCTCGTCGGTGTAAACGTGTATAGATTCTTTGAGCGGCAGGTAGCGTACGCGCATCTGCTCTTTGCTGGCTCGGAAGAGGCGGTAATAGCCCGGTTCACCGAAGCGCCGACCGGCTGAGACCAGGCGGAAGGAGCCGTCGGGCAGGTTTTCCGGCCGCAGCAGAACGGTCACGGAGCCACCGGGGAGCGGGAAGACGACTTTGACGTAGGCACCATTAGAGCCTGGCGGGCGGCAGAGAGTATAAAAGCCGGCAAACAGGACGTGACCGGTCGCCCGAACCTGACGTAGCCAGCCCGTGTACTGAACCTCGCCAGTCAGTCTGTCGGCCAACCGCAGGACGTCGCTGCTGATCCCCCGGCTCGACTCCAGGGGAGTGAGCGGCAAGTTGAACTGCTGGATATCTCGGCTCACAAGCGAAATCAGCAGCCAGGCGAACGACTTGAACAGGCCACCCCACTCCGCCCAAACGTCCATGTCGTAGCCAACGGTTTGTTCGTAAAACCGCCGCACCTCCGGGTCCACGAGCGACGGGTCGAAGTCCGGCCCGGCCAGCGCGTCAAAATCCACCAGAAGGCCCGTCCCGGCAACGTTCCGCGTCAGCGTCCTGCCGGTGCGGGCCGCGAAGTCTTCATAGAAGCCGGTGCCGATAGTCCCGCTTACACCGTGTGGGCCGTCCAGCCAGGCGTGATCGGCGACCGAAACACGCCGACCGGTGATGCGAAGCCAGCGGTTAATGAGCGCTTCAATGGCGGCGTTAGGCCTAATCTACCTTCTCCACCCGGACTTCTACCTCTAGCTTCGTCTCCCTCGGCAGCGGCTGGCCCGGCGCGGCCCGCAGCAGGCCTTTGGTCGGCGGCACGTCGGCGTAGTCCCGGCCGACGGCGACTTTCACATGCTTGTCGGCCACGAGCACGTTGTTGGTCGGGTCGAAACCGATCCACGCGCCCACGTGGGGCAGGTAGAGTTCGACCCAGGCGTGGGTGGCGCCCTCACCCTGGCCGGAGTAGACGTAGCCGCTGACGTACCGGGCAGGGACGCCGTGCGAGCGGGCGGCAGAGAGCATCAGGTGGGCGTAGTCCTGGCAGACGCCCCGGCGCTGGGCGATGAAGTCGGCGAGAGGAGTGGTGACATCGGTAGACCCCGGCACGTACTCGAATCCGGAGTGTATCGCCCCTGAGAGCGCCTGGGCATAGACCAGGACGCTCAGGCCAGGCGGCGGACCAGGCCAGGAGGCGGAAAGAGGGACCAGCGGCGTGGGGACCAGGAATTCCGCACAGGCTTCATGCAGGGCCGGGTCGGAGAGCATCCCCCAGTCTTCAGAGAGCAAATCGAGGCGCGCGAACGGGTTGTCGCAAAGTGTCTCGACGACCGACTCGGCGTGTATCTCAAGCGCCCGGTGCGAATCCCCGCGCAGGACAAAATGGTTGACCAGCCCCATCTCGTGGGGCTGGTCGTAGGCGAAGACGGTCACCGGCGGCGTGACGCTGATTTTGTACGAGAGGCAGTCCTGCTCACCGGGCACGGTCAGAGGCCGAAGACGGGCCTCCATGAAGCACTCGCCGAGCAGGGGCGCGTCGTACTCGTAGCGCGTTACGTGGGACAGGTGGAGCTTCAGCGGGGGACCTCTAGACCGTCCAAGATGTTCTCGATGACGCGATCCGCGCTGATGCCCTCGATCTCAGCCTCGGGCCGCAGCAGGAGCCGGTGACGCAGGGTGGCCGGGGCGATGGCTTTGACGTCGTCGGGGATCAGGAAATCCCGCCCGCGCATGGCGGCCAAGGCCTTGCCCACGCCGAGCAGGGCGATGCTCGCGCGGGGGCTGGCCCCGAGCACGAGCTGCCGGTGGTCCCGCGTGGCGGCGACTAACTTGGTAATGTACTGGAACATGGCCTCTTCAACGCGCACCTGCTTGATGAGCGCCCGGCACCGCTGGATGGCGGCGACGTCGGCGACGGGGCGGATGCCGGACGCGCCCAGGTCATTGGAGTCAAACCCCTGGTGGTAACGCTTCAGCACGATCTGTTCGGCCTCAATCGGCGGGTATGAGACCAATATCTTGAGCAGGAACCGGTCCAACTGAGCTTCGGGCAGGGGATAAGTGCCCTCGAACTCGATGGGGTTCTGCGTGGCGAAGACCATGAAGACGGGTGGCAAGTCGTGCGTCTCGCCGTCCACGGTGACCCGGTGCTCCTGCATGGCTTCCAGCAGGGCGGCCTGCGTCTTCGGCGGCGTCCGGTTGATCTCGTCGGCCAGCAGGAGGCCTGTGAAGACCGGCCCAGCCTTGAAGACGAACTCCATCGCCTGCTGGTCAAAAATGCGCGTGCCGGTAATGTCCGAGGGCATCAAGTCTGGCGTGAACTGGATACGCTTAAAGTCGGCCGAGACGGCTGCGGCCAGGGCGCGGACAAGCAAAGTCTTGGCCGTGCCGGGCACACCCTCCAACAGCACGTGACCGTCGGCCAGCAAGCCCGCCAGGGCGTTCTCGATGGTTTCGTCCTGGCCGACGACGGCCTTGTGGACTTCAGCCGTGATCGCATCCGCGACCCGCTGCACCTCCCCTCCTGCCGCCTGGTAGGAAGGCGTCGCGGGCGTCGCGACCGGGGGCGGCGTGAAAAAGTTGACCGACTGGTTATCCCAGGAGGGCCGCGACGCCCCCGTCTCCGGCCCACTGAGGATCTCCGTCTCGGCTCGTGAAATGGGCGTCTCCGCCATGTCATTCTCAGGCAATGCCCATGTCCTTTCTGATTCGCTCCATCTGCTGCGTCAGATCCAGAAGCTCCTGCTCCGACA
>JAYTRQ010000524.1:0-3947 GCA_043746125.1 Armatimonadota bacterium
GTCACCGGTTGGCCCGCCCGCTCCCGCAGCAATGGCTCCAAGACGTCCGTCACCCGGCCCTGTGTCCCATGCGAACCATCCTCCGTCGCCGCCCGCGCATCTACGCCTGCCGCCGTCAATTCCGCCTCGCATAGCAGCAGGTCTTTACGCCGCGCCCCGATGATGAACGTGATCTTGGGTTCGGCCTGCTGAAGCCGCAATTCGCGTGACAGGAAGACGAGCGGCGGGACGCCATAGCCTCCGCCGACCATAATATGCGTCGCGCCGGGCCGTTCATCGGCCTGGAAAAGCCGCCCGCCCAGCGGGCCGACCAGGTCCAGGGTCTCGCCGGGCCGCTTGCGGGCCATGCCCAGGGTGGTCGCGCCGACGATGGAATACAGGAGGCTGATCTGGCCCAAGTCGCGATCCACGGTATAAATGGAGAACGGCTTTCGCAGGAGCGGATCATACCGCTCCGCCGTCAGCGCGTTGACGAAGTGCCCCGGCTGGGCGAGTGCCGCGATGCCGGGGGCTTCACAGGTCAGCACCTTATGGTCGGCGATGATCTCTTCGTTGGAGAGGACGGGGGCGAGGACTTGTTGGATCATGGGCTGGGTTCTTTACGGCAGAGTAGAGGCGTCGCAGAGGATTAGAATGGTGTCAATCAACGATTTCAATTCGGGACACTGTTTGACTGCAATGCTCAAATCATTTTTGTCTAAAATCGCGGTTGCTTCACGTGGTTTAGAGTAGGTCCGTCTCTTACCGATGCTGAAAATCTCCTTGATGTGGTAAGCGGGTGATTTATCATGGTTGACATCCTCAGGCCTGCCACTCGGCGCCCTCATGTTGTGCCCAGCCATGTGTTGAATGGTGTCCCAATATGGAAGAAGCCATGCTTCAAAGTCATGCTGTGCTGCATGAGGATAGAACTTAGGATTTTCCCCAACCCATCCCCTCATTTTGCTCTTGGCGTCTTCCGCATCCATAAAATCTTTTGTGCCGGTATACACGTCTGTAAGTGCAATGACGGCATCATAGGTGTCGCGCCCGGAGAGTAAATTCTCGACGAGGCGTTTTAATTCTTCCCCCTTTGGGATTCTGCCATCTTGTGGCTTGGGATCTATTCTTGGCATCTTGTCTTGCAGCGGGATCGCCAGATACCTCCGCAACGCGCCTAAAAATGCCTTCTCAGTCTTCCCCTCAACAATGAGCGCGATTCTCATGAACGCCCTCCCAGAACGTTCATGGCCCAGAGTTCATCTAAAGTATAATCAGCAAGCCACCCTTCTAAGTCGAAGGTGTCTCCCCACTTCATTGTTGTGACACCGTCTTCTTGGTCACTGATAAGTACCTCTCCCGGCTCTAAGGCGCGAATGAGCCTGTCCGCATGAGTCGCCACCAGCAACTGCGTCTGCTGGGAAGCCTCCCGCAATAAATCCGCGAGCTGGCTGAGAAGTTGGGGATGCAAACTGACTTCCGGCTCATCTATCAACGTTATGGCTGTTAAATCTTTACTCAGTAACAGCGTGGTCAGCCAGAGAAAGCGTAACGTCCCTTCAGAAAGCTGATTCATGAAAAATGGCTGAGAGTAATTCCGATCTTTCCAGGTCATCGCGAGCGTGCCGGCCGCAACAGGGGGGAAACTCAGCTTCTCAAAGTCAGGGAAGGCCGCTTTGAGTGTATCTTCCACCACCTCGAATCGACTTGTGTCCGTTTCGCGAAGGTAGTAGAGGCAAGAAACGAGGTCTTCCCCATTTGATCCAGGCAAAGTCACGGGACGCATTGGCTGAGGCAAACGGACTGGACTGCCGGGGAGAACGTTTAATGCACCATAGAACGTACACGAAGCCAACTTTTGCCGTAGGCTCTCTGGTTCAGCGAACATCTTAGGTACCTGTGAAAGTGAAGTCTCATAGGGATTGTGTTCCCAGTTAGGTCGCAGTAATTTGTTGTTTTTCAACTCGAAGTATCGGATCGTGGTACCGTGTGAGTCAATGTGCTTGAAGGGAACGCCGTGGGCCTTATTTCTTTGGCTGAGCGTTTCTAATTCTATTCCGTAGAATTGCCCATGTGACTGAATTTGAACGTCATATTCTAACGGCTCATAATGCGGCACGCCCATTCGCAATTTGATCTCAAGCTTCTCGCCTTTGTCCCGCGTTATAATTTCGTTAAGACCGCCATATTCTGAAATCTTCGCCCCTAATTGGCCTTTTGCGGAAGCGGCGAGCACCGAAAAGACTTCCAGGAATGATGTTTTCCCAACCCCATTGGCCCCGATCATCACCGCTAATGGGCGCATTTCCACAGAAACCGACTTTAACCGGCGATAGCCCCCAATTGAGATGTGTTCAAATGAACTTGTCTGATCTGTCACCACTAGGAAACCTCTGTCACTTTAGCCGCCCTGGCAGCGCTCGCAAATATCCCCACAGCGCGGCGAACGTTGAGACACGCGGGCAGTCTGCTTCCGGCCAGCGATCGGGCCAATCGAACAGCAACGTCTGCATCCCCGCCGCCCTCGCCCCCGCGACATCCAGTTCGTACCAGTCGCCGACGTGCAGGGAGACTTCGGGGGCGACGCTAGCCTGTCGGAGCGCCTCTTCGAACAGACGTGGATGGGGTTTCATGACGCCGACGGTCCCCGAAACGGCCAGTGCATCTAAGTAGGGCAGGATACCCAGTTCGGCCAGCAGATCGGGCAGCGTTGCCTCCCAATCGGAGATCGCGCCGACCACAAAACCGCGCTGCTTTAGCTCTTGCAGGAGCGCAATAGCCTCCGGGTGAACGTACCGGGTGAACGGTATCGACGCGAAAGCGCTTAGAAACCGGGGCCAAGTGCCCTCGTCCAGTGGCGGCAGTTCCAGCGCCCTGAAGACACGCGCCATTGCCTCCCGGAGCGAGTCGGCATCGTCCCACGGAACGCCCTCGACGTACCGCCCGACCGCATAGGTCTCACCCGCCCGAAACGCGGCGGGCAGGAGTCCGGCATCCAATGTGATGCAGACTTTCTCGGCGGCAAGGCTCAGCCGGTCCCGCAGGGGAGGATCGTCGTAGACCAGGGTGTCGCCGATGTCAAAGAAGATGGCCTGCACGGGCGGCATGGGCATATTGTACCTGTTAAGGCCCGAAAAAGCAAAATGGTGGCCCTCGGACCGCCCCTGTTCTATCGCGCCGCTTCTTTAATGTTCGCCTCGACCGGGTCAAAGAACCCGGCCGTCACGGCCACCCGCCCGGACATCTCGCGCGAGACTTCGGCCCAGTCCGCCTCGTCCAGCTGCCCGCGCAGGCCCTCACGCATCGCGCGGCTGTCCGGCGATGACAGGGACACGTCCAGCAATGCGGCGACCCTATCCCGCAGGAGGGCCGGGACCTGGATGATCTCGGCGTCCAACGGCGTCGTCCCGAAATCGGACTCAGGGAAGTTGAGGAACTCGATCACGTCTTCGGTGGCTTGGTTCATGAGAAGGGTTTACCGACAAAAGGCCATCCGCCAAACGCACACTACCTCCCGACCTCATAGACCGACCGGGTATACTAAAGCGTGTGCGCCTTTAAGCCCCCCAACCCCCTGATGAACGCCCCCGGCGAGGGGGCCAAGCTCGATACGCTGGAAGGCGTGATCGAGCGAATCACCTTCCACAATGAGGAGAACGGCTACACCGTCGCCCGCCTCCTGCCGCCCAACTCTCGTGACGTCATCACCATACTGGGCAACTTCTCCAACCCCGTCGTCGGTGAAAGCCTGCTCTGCCATGGCACCTGGATCCGCCACGCGCAGTGGGGGCGTCAGATGCAGGTCGCCCGGTATGAAGTCGTCCGCCCGGCTACCGCCTTCGCTATCGAAAAGTACCTCGGCAGCGGCATGGTCAAGGGCGTCGGCCCGGTCACGGCCAAGCGTATCGTGGACAAGTTCGGCGAAGAGGCTCTGGACATCATCGAAAACCACCCGCAGAAGCTGCTGA
>JAYTRQ010000525.1:0-3928 GCA_043746125.1 Armatimonadota bacterium
ATGACCGGTATGAGCGGGGGCGCTCTGCCCGCCCTGCCGGGCATGGGTGGCGGAAAGCACAGCGCCGGCAACAAGTCCGCTGCAAACAAGAACAAACGCAAGCCACCACCTGGCTTCAAACTGCCGTTCGGTCGGCGATAACAATCCACAACTGCCACTAAAATGTTGCTGAAGAAAAGAGAGAACCAGAGAACCAATGTCCGTTAAGATCCGACTGCGCCGAATGGGCGCCAAGAAACGTCCGTTTTATCGCCTGGTCGTCGCTGACAGTCGCCGCGCCCGTGACGGCCGCTTCATCGAGACCTTAGGCTACTACAACCCCTGTGTGGAGCCAAACGAGCTGAAGATTGACGACGCCCGCGCCCGATACTGGCTCGGCGTTGGCGCACAGCCCTCGGAGACGGCTCAGGCTCTGCTGAAGCGGCAGGGTATTTACAATCAGGCAACCGCTCCCGTTGAGGCGGCGGCGGCTTCCTAAAGCTGGGCGGGTAAGACTCCCGCCGGTTCAATAGGCGAACGGCGGGAGAAGCAAGGAGTAGTAACACGTTGAAACCCATGATTGAGTACCTCGTCAGGGAACTGGTGGATGAGCCGGAGCATGTGACCGTGATCGAAATCCCTGGTGAGGAGTCGACGACTTACGAAGTCCATGTCGCTCCTGGTGACTTGGGTAAAGTCATCGGCAAGCAAGGTCGAATTGCGAACGCCCTGCGGACAGTAACAAAGGCCGTTGCGATGAAGTCGAAGCAAAAGGTTTACGTCGAAATTGTCGCTTAGTGAAGCTCTGATACCCTCGCCTGAGGAAGAGACGGACGAATACTCGGTACTCGCCGCTGAAATCGCCGGGGCGCACGGCGTCAGCGGCAGCCTCTGGTTGCGGCTGATTGAAGGCTCGTCAGACGCCGCCTCCCGCTCGCTGACAGTCGGCCGCGTTGTACGCCTCGCCCGAGCCTCGGATGGCCTCAAGCGTGACCTGACACTAGCCGGACTGAGACGTCAGCCCAAGGGCGGCTGGATCGTCCGCTTCAAGGAAGTGACGGACCGGACGGGGGCAGAGGCTATGCATGGCTGCTCCCTCTGGATCAAAGAAGACGAGCGTGCTCCGCTCACTGACGGCGAGTATTATGTGGATCAACTGCTCGGATTGGACGTCGTCACCGACGCCGGCCGTGCGTTTGGGAAGCTTAGTGACGTTCTGAACACGCCCGCACATGACGTTTACGTCACCGATGGTGGTGCGCTGATTCCCGCGGCGGGCGACTTCATCGTACGAGTGGACTTAGAGGGCAGACAGATCATCGTTCGCGACGTTCCGGGCCTGATGGACGAAAAGTGACAGTGGCGTGAGGATTGACGTCGTTACGATCTTCCCGGATATGGTCCGCAGCGGCCTCGGCTTTAGCATCCTGAAGCGTGCCCAGGACGCCGGGTTACTGGATGTTCACGTTCACGACCTACGTGACTGGGCGCCGGGCGCCCATCGCAGTACGGACGAGCCGCCGTACGGCGGCGGGGCCGGCATGGTGATGCGCCCCGGTCCGATCTTTGATGCCGTGGAGAGCCTCCCAAAGACAGAGGGCCGGCGCATCGCGTTGATGACGCCGCAGGGGAAGACGTTCACGCAGGCCAAGGCACATGAGCTGTCGCAGTGTCCACATCTGGTGCTGCTCTGCGGTCACTATGAGGGTTTCGACGAGCGCGTCCGGGAGCATCTCGCGACCGAAGAGATCTCCGTCGGGGATTATGTACTGACCGGGGGCGAACTGCCCGCGCTGCTGATCATAGATGCCGTCGCCCGCCTGATTCCGAAGACACTGGGCAACGTTGATTCAGCAGAAGACGACACCTTCTCCGAAGGGCTGTTAGAGTATCCACATTACACGCGCCCGCCCGACTACCGAGGGTGGCACGTTCCTGACATTCTGCTCTCCGGCCACCATGCCGAGATCGCCAAATGGCGACGCAAGGAGCAGTTCCGGCGCACTCAGGCGCGTCGGCCCGACCTCTGGGCGGAATTTGTCCCGTCCAAGTCAGACCTGAAGCTGCTCAAGCAGCTCTCAGAAGAGACCACTCTGCCTCCGGCAGAGGAACACCAGGAGACCGTCGTTCATGCATCCGTTGATTCAGGAGATCGAGAAGGCACAGCGTAAAGAATCCGTCCCAGATTTTGGGCCGGGCGACACGGTGCGCGTCCATGTGAAAGTCGTCGAGGGCGGCAAAGAGCGCGTCCAGATATTTGAGGGTACGGTCCTCTTCCGCAAAGAAGGCTTGTCCCGAGCCTGCTTTATGGTCCGCAAGATCAGTAATGGCTACGGCGTGGAGCGTACGTTCCTACTGCACTCGCCGCGCGTGGACAAGATCGAGGTTACACGCCGCGGTCTCGTGCGCCGTGCCAAGCTATTCTATCTCCGCAAGAAGGTCGGCAAGGCCGCTCGTATCAAAGAGAAGCGCAGCTTCTAGGCTGGAACTTCTCGTTCGCATGCCGCGTAGCATTAGTCGTCGAGCCTTGCTTGACGACTTTGTTTTTTGACGCCACTTACCTGCTGAGGAATCCGTATGCAGCCCTTCTCCGATGCACCCGCCGCTCAGACTATCACCGAAACGCTGGCGAATCTGAACATTCTCTGGATCTTGGGGATCGTCTGCGGTCTGACCGTTTTGCGCTTGGCCCTGATCTATGTGCCGAATCAAATGGCGCGTTCAGTCGCCGAGATTCTTGAGTCCGGCATGATCGCCGTCGCCTTGGTCTTTTTGATCATCCGGCCGTTCATTCTGCAAGCCTTTTTTATCCCTTCCCCTTCCATGGAGCCGACGCTGCTTGGCAAAAACGGTTCTGGTGACAGGATTCTGGTGAACAAGTTCGCGTACCGGTCAGGCCATCCGCATCGGGATGACGTCGTCGTGTTCCTCGCCCCGCCCGCCGCCACCATCGGCATACCGCCGGACTCGGAGTTCATTAAGCGCCTGATCGGTCTGCCTGGTGACCGGCTGGAAGTCGTTGCCGGCGTGGTCACAGTGAATGGGAAGCCGTACAACCACGATGCCATCCGCCAGGCTCTGGCGGATGCCGGCGAGTTCGGGGCGTCAGCGGTAGGGAGCAGCGTGGATCAGGCCGACCATCATGTGCGTTTCGTAGATGGTGGCGTGCTGGCGGATGAGAGGCTTGTTCCCAAAGAGCGTCTGGCTGAGATTCTGACCGGAATGAGGTCCAGTCCGGCCACAGTCTCGCCGGGCTACGTGATCCGCAACGACGAGCGCCTGGCCGATCCGACCATCGCTGAAGACCCGGATTATGACATGAAGATTTTCAATGGGGAGCCGTTGAAACACGCGCACGGTTCCTACCCCTCTGAGTTTTACTTACAGGGCCAGCCGCTCTCTCAGGCAGAGTTCCAGCAGGATTGGGCGCACCGGACCGAGGCACTCCCGAAAGAGCGCTTAATGATGATGGGCGACAATCGAAACGACAGCAACGACAGCACGAACTGGGGGCCGCTGGAGGTCCACCGCGTGGTTGGCCGGGCGCAGTTCATCTTCTGGCCGCCGAGCCGCATGGGCGTGATCCGTTGACCGAAGCGACGGGCGACCTCTGGCACCATGAACGGCTTGCGCGGGGGGGGGGATACCTGCGAATCGCCGGACTGGATGAAGTCGGGCGAGGACCCCTCGCCGGACCCGTCGTAGCCGCCTGTATTATTCTGCCTGAGGGCTTCGACATCCAGGGCATCAACGACTCCAAAAAGCTGACCGCCCGGCAGCGGGAGCGGGCGGACGAGCGTATTCGCCGGGACGCAGTTGCTTTCGGCATCAGCTTTGTGTCGCCGGCTGTTATCGACCAGATCAACATACTGCGTGCCACCCATCAGGCCATCCAGGAGGCGTTTCTGATGCTTGAAGAGCCTCCGGATTATGCACTGATTGACGGTCT
>JAYTRQ010000526.1:0-3926 GCA_043746125.1 Armatimonadota bacterium
TCTCTGGCGCTGGATTTTGCCGTGACACCCGAGAGGCATGGCAGCCTCCTCAGCCTAATGGCCGAGATGGACCAGCTAGTCCTAAAAGTCGGTGGGCGCTACTACTTCGCTAAAGATAGCGCCTTGCACCGGTCCTCAGCCAGAGGTGCCGTTGGGGTGGACCGAGCCTCGCGCTTCCTCACGCTGAAGCGGGAGTGCGACCCGGAGAACCTCCTCCAGACAGACCTCTATCGTCGCCTCTTCTGCCAGAGTGACTAGGGGAGAATTCCGGCACAAGCCCAAGCTCCGCCTCTTCCTCGGTCGCGTCCACCCCGTCAAGGATGCCCAGAAACGTTTCAACGGCCTCCGGGTCGAACTGTGGCCCGGGTTCAGAACGCCGTCGCTGACGCCGATTTTGCCTCTGTCGTGCAGGGGGGGCACACAGCTAAGGGTTCTTGGCCTCCATCGCGCTTCTAAGGCTTTGTTTGGAACAAGATCTCGATAGGCGATAGCTGTGAGTTAGTCTCGGCCGATTTGTTTTCGGACTGCTGCTGCATCTGGACGAGGTTTTGGACCATCGTCTCTTCCATCAGCCGATACCGCTCTACTTCGGCTTCAAGGCGCTGGATCTGCTGACGGCTGGATTGCATCTGCCTGTCTAATCCGTCTAGGTAGTGTTCAAGTTGGTGAAAAGCCTCACGCACCTGTATAGGATCATACCCCTGAACTTCGATGGTCGCGAAGACGAGGGTACGGACGTATTGCTTCACGCTCTCCACTGTCGCTCCCATGATACTCCCGGTGACCACTTCATCATCAGGGGTGTTGTCGAGCCTAGTGTCGTCGAGCCTTTGGAGCAGCATTCGCGCGGCCACGTGGCCCGGCGTATGATGCAGGAGAAAGAGTAGAGCCTCGCGAGCTGCGCCGCGCCGCCCTGCGGCAAGGTAGGCGTGGACGAGGTTCAGGCTCAGGCCAGGCGGCGGAATGGATGTGGGAGCAAGCCGAAAGGCCGTCTCGAAAGCCATGACCGCCTCTGCCGGCTTTCCTTCAGCATAAAGAGCCGCCCCCAGATGGGCGCAAGTCTCAAAGCGTACTTCTTGAGCGACTTTCAGTTCGTTCTCCGCCGCCGCTCTGCCCAGCCGATCTGCGGCCTCGCGCATGCGGCCCTCTCGGAAAGCCTGTAGCCCCTTCTGCCAGTCAGTCATTCGACTCCCGTTATTCCTTAGTGATCTAGTTCAATCTCTGGCTGTGTGGCCGGAGAGGGGCTCCCGAGTCGTCGGGTCGTTGCCTTGATGCGCTTGACGCGTGAGGACGAGTCTGATGGACTGGTCAGCCCCGCGATTTGTAGCTCCATCTCCTGAGCCAATGCGTCCTCCACAATTGTGCGTAGTTGACGTGTGGCTGCGCCCAGTTTCTCGCGTGCGCCCTCCAGATCGCCTCGCTCCTGGGCGCGCTGTGCCTCGCGCTCATATTTATACACGCCGTACCGATCCACTAGATCCTGCACCTGGGGATCTGTCTGAGCAAGTGACATCGGATCATCCGTGAAATCTATGTTGATAACGGTGCGATCATTGCCAGGCATGGCCGACGTCTTCCCCTGGGGGTTGGTCCAAGTGAGCAGAAATTCTACAATCGGGTGTGGCCCTGGAGGCAGTTCTGGGGGGGCGACTTGGACTATAATACCGACGGCAGCCTCACTCGATACGTCGCCGACGCGCATACGCCACCAGCCGTCTTCCGTGAAGATCTCTTCAAACATTGTCATGGCAGGTCGCACGGTGAAGACGTCCTGGATCACGGCACCGTTCAGCCCGCGGGCCGCCAGGTAAAGGTCCGTAATGGTCGTCGTCTCGAGCATCGTCATCTCTTGATCCAAGCGTGCGGTAATATCGCCGATGTCCGCGGCGTAGTGATAGTCTCCGCGTGAATTGTCGGCGACGCGCATCAGGAACTCTTCGTCAAACTCATCACCGACGCCGATTGTCGTGATGGGATAGCCTTTCGATTGAATGTTTTCAATGGCTTGCAGGGCGGCGTCCTGGTCCTGGACAATCCCATCCGAAATAATGACCATGCGGTTGATACCGAAACCGAGGGCGTTCTGGCTGATCGCCGCTGCGCCCTGCCGCAGCGCCTCTGACATACGTGTTCCTGTGCCGATGTCCACAGGTAGGCGCCGCTCCCGTAGCAGGTCCATCTGGGTAAGGCATCCATCCGGAAAGTTAGCCCAGTCGCTTAAATTGAAGACGGTATGGACCGCATCGGCGAATGCGATCACGGTGATCTGATCCGTCGGCCTGAGCGTGGTCATGAGCGTCTTGATTGCCTCCACGGCGAGGGCCATCGGCGTGTTTACGACGCTCTGCATTTCGGAGAGCGTTTGGCCGGTCCAATACGTCGCCTCCGCCTCGTCTGCTTCCCCATGCTCAAGTTCGTCGTGCGAGATGGCAACCCCCATCCAGTATTCGCGCTCCTCCTCGGTCAGCTGAAAATGGTGCATAGTGGCTGACGAGTCGACCACAAGGACCAGGTTCAGCGGCGGTCTTTCGGCGGTATCCTGTCTTGCTGCGGGCTGTATCTCGGCCAGTACGTACAGAGGCTGGCTGGCGTAGCCGCTGGACGGGACGAATGGCTGGCTGAGAGCGGTGGTGATGTTGAGGCTGCCGTTCACGCGGGGGGCTTCTCCTTCGAGCCGGAAACGAAACGCCTTGAGAGCGCTTTACAGACGCATATTCGGCATTTTTACTTGGAATCCTTCTTTGGCCTGTATCGCGCGCCATAAATTGACTCGTCTACCCTGGGGGTGCTATAATAGGCCATAGCTTTAGGGATCAGCGTGACTGGCGCACACGGGGAATCACCCCGAGGGAGCGCTGACCCGGAACTGCCGTTCGCCTGGGCACCTTGACACGTACTCGTGCAGGGTGTCCAGGCGTTTTTGTCGTGCTGAAAGGAACTAGAATTATGATCCGCGTGAAGCGAGCGCTTCTGAGCGTTTCGGAAAAGACTGGGCTAGTCGAGTTTGCTCATGGCCTGATGGAGTTGGGCGTCGAGTTGATCTCGACCGGGGGGACGGCCAAGGTGCTGACCGAGGCGGGGCTCGCCAACAAAAACATTTCTGAGATCACGAATTTCCCAGAGATGCTGGAAGGTCGGGTGAAGACACTTCATCCTGCCGTACACGGAGCATTGCTGGCGGATCGCTCTAAGCCGGACCACTTACAGACTATCGCTGAGCATGGCATCACGCCGATAGACTTGGTTGTTGTGAATCTTTATCCCTTCGCGGAGACCATTGCCCGCCCCGGCGTCACGCGCGAGGAAGCCGTCGAGAACATAGACATCGGCGGGCCTTCAATGATACGGTCTGCGGCCAAGAACCACGCTTCCGTTGCCGTGGTGGTCTCCCCAAGCGACTACGTGGCGGTTCTTCAGGAGATGCGGGCCAATGGAGGGGCTGTGACGCAGGAAACGCGGACGCGCCTCGCGGTCCAGGCCTTCGCCCATACGGCAGCTTACGACGCGACCATCACGCACTATTTGGCGGGCCAGCAGCCGGGCGCGACCGAATTCCCGGAACTTCTGACGCTGGCCTTTAAAAAGGTCCAGGATCTACGTTATGGAGAGAATCCTCACCAGCGGGCTGTCTTCTACCGCGAGACGACGGGGGAGGGTGGGGTGGCCACAGCAGTGAAACTGAACGGCAAGGAGCTTTCGTTCAACAACATTTATGACCTGAACGCGGCCTTCCAGCTCGTCGTCGAGATGTCTGAGCCGGGCCTTGCGGCGGCGGCCATCATCAAGCATACAAACCCCTGTGGTGCGGCCATGGCGGCGACTCTTTCGGAAGCGTTTGGGAAGGCGCGTGAGGGCGATCCAATTTCGGCCTTCGGCGGCATCCTCGCCGTGAATCAAATCGTAGACGCCGACACCGCCCAACTGAT
>JAYTRQ010000527.1:0-3917 GCA_043746125.1 Armatimonadota bacterium
TCGTTCCGAGCGGGACGACGGCGACTCAGTTCGTCGCAACGCTGAATGGGCAGACGCTCGCCACGGCGGTGGAGGTCACCATGCCGGGCGCCCTCACCCCGGCGATCAACGGCTACAAGACGGGCGTGACCGATATTTATGTCCAATCCTCTTCCGGCGCGCCCCTACCTCTGAACCCGAAAAAGGCCCCCTTCGCACAGACGCCCTATTATAATGGGGCCATAGGAGCGACGACCTGCCTGATCTACCGGGGCGACCTGGACGGGACGCCGGACGCAGACCCGACCGGCAGCCCGGTGGCGGGGGCGGGGACCTGCCTGTGGCAGTACAAGCTGCTCCCAGACGGCACGCGCGATCCGGTGAACAATCCAAATGTCCAGCTCTGCAAGAGTGTGGCCTCGACGTCCAACGCCATCCAGTTTGTGCGGCCGGTCCAGGGCGCGGCCTCAACGAACCAGGTGGAGTTTAAGCTCATCAGCAGCTATTACAGCCCGATCAACGGGCAGCAGACGAACGAAGAGGGGAATGGGGCGTCCAGCAGTCAGCTCGTCGGCAAGTGCGTCTATATGCGGGACCACCAGACGAGCGGAAAACTGCCGACGGGGGCGCGGACGGGTAACACGCCGTTCCAGTATCATTAAGAGGCCCCCTAGCCCCCAACAATGGGGGGATCAGCGTCAAGACGAGAGCCGGAGGGGAGGCCGGGCAGACCGTTCCGGGTTCTTTATCCGGGTTTCGCGTCCGGCTCCCTCCGTGCAGTAAGATAAGAGGCATACCGCGTGAGACAGCAGATTAGGCAGCAGAACAGACGGCAGCGCGGCATGGGGATGGTCACCACCATGCTCGTGATGATGGGCATCCTCTCGATGACGCTGATAGGGACTATCGCCACGAGTACTAGCAAGAGCTATGGTGGCCTGATGGGGATGACGGGGAATGCGATTCAGGCCAGCAGCGCCCGCGTCACCTCGGCGGCTTCGTTCAACATGGCCGAGTCGGGCATCCAGATGACCATGTCCTGGCTGAGCGCCCAGGCCGGCCCGCCCGGAAACACAAGTTCATTCGCGCCACCACTCTGGGGGGCGGCCATGACCGGGTCGCCGACCCGCGCCGTGGTGACGCCGGACCCGAGCAATACGGGCAACTACTTTTCGGTCCGCCTCTATCCGGACTCGTACAACAACGACTTGACCAGCCCGACCAGCACGCAGAAGAAGTTTCTGATCGAGTCGGTAGGCGTCAGCGGCGGCATCACGACTGTCGTGCAGGCCTACGTGAGCCAGATCAGTCTGAGCCAGTACCTGGTCCTGCTGAACTCGTGGAACAACTCGAACAACTTCTGGGTGAGCGGCCTGACCACGTTCGACGGGCCAGTCCACGACAACAACGCGAACGGTGTAGCGGAGAACGTCCTGTGGAAGAGCGCGGCGGGCAGCCCTCCGCTGTTCACCTACACAGGCAGCGACGCCTACACGGTTTCCAGCACGACCGGCATTAGGTACTGGAAGGACTGGAACCCGGATACGCCCCCCCAGGTCACCTCGAACGGGACCGACCAGTGGCTGAACGTGGCGGCCGGCGGGGCCCCCACAATCAAGGAGGGCACGCCTGTGGTCCCCTTCCCGAAGTCCAGCGTCCTCCAGAAGAGCGCGGCGACCGGCAACACGGCTACAAATCCCAGCGGCGTCACGCTTTGCCCCGGCGGGGGTATCTACGTTGAGGGGGACGTGACAGAAATGGCGCTGAGCGCGACCGGGTCAAAAAACACGACGCAGGTCATCACGGTGACGCAGGGGAGTACGGTGCAGCGCGTCACCATCAACCCAACGACCGGCCTGACCACGCTGGAGGTGCAGGGGCAGGACAGCACCTGGTCGGTGACGGGGGTGATGAGCGGCACGACGAACGGCGTGGTCTACTGCAACGGGAACATCGGCAAGCAGATGCCGCCCGCGACGGGCGACCCCACAGTGGGGACGCCCACGACGGGGGGCCTGCACGGGCAGGTGGCCGACAATCTGCTCGACAGCAACGGGAATACGGTCCACAACAACGCGCTGACTATCACCACGCCTCAGACGAACAACGTCAACCTGGACGGCAGCGTCACCTATAGCACGAGCCGACAAGTCTCTAAAGACGCCGGTGGTAACCCAATCTACGTGGACGTCAACGGCAACCACACGAGCGACTCGACCCAGGGCACACCGGTCTTCACCTCCGAGGATGGGGACACGAACTTCACGAGCCACGCCGGCACGCTGGGGCTGATCTCGAACAACGTCCTGGTGGACGAGACGGACTCCAATGGCAACCCTCTGAACAAGTTCGAGATGGACGGGACGGTGCTGGCCTCGGGCCTGTACGATGCGGATCACTTCATAGACCGGCCGGTGGGTCTGTGGGAGAACATGGGCGGCTACCTGTCCAGCACGGTGGGGACGTTCGGCGAGTTCAGCAATACCAGCTTCCAGCTTACGAACGGGTTCAACACCCAGTTTAACTACGACGCCCGGATGCGGAACAGCCCACCGCCGTACTTCCCGACGACAGGAAACCAGTACAACGTGGTTTCGTGGCAGCAGGTGGTGAATACGCTGGAATGAGCCGGGGAGGACGGCCCGCCCCACCCCAAGGGTGGGGAGGCCGATTAGGAACCGTCACCCGTAGCGGCAGAGGCTCTGCCCCTACCCTCTCTGCCTCTCCATCCGTTGGAGAGGGCGCACACGTCGGGCGAGAAGCGCCAAGCCCCATTCGAGTTGGAGACCATGCGTTGAAACGCACGGCTCACCGACGCAGAAGCCAAGAAGTACCGCTCCTGCAATGGCAGACACCGTGTCAGAACAGTGTCAGTGTCAACTCTCTCTAAGGGGGATTGACACTGACACTGTTTCAGGCAAAGGGGTCGCTGAGGGCGTACCAACCGCTGGACGACTGGATGACCTCACTCTCTTCCATCAGCTCTTTCATGCCGCCCATCGGGGCTATGCTTCTATTATGTCACATGGCGCGGTGTCTTGCGCAGCCGTCGTGACGGCGGACGATGTCGTGGACTTCTTCGGGGGGGGAGATAAGAGGGCGCGGCAAGCCGCGTTCTTACCAGACGCGCTTGGCCCAGCTTACGACGGCATCAGCGACGGAGTGGGTCACGCCGCCCAGGATGAGGCCGAGCAGGGCGCACATCGCCCAGGAAGGGTGAGCCTGGGTCCAGTCCGTCGTCAGGCCCCAGAAGCCGCCCAGGACGGCATCCCGGTTTACCGCAACGCCTGCCGCCGCGAGTCCCCACAGGACGGAGCGCATCAGCGCCCAGAACATGACGAGGAAGTAGGCGACGCGGAAGAGCGGGCCGAATCCGATGCCGTGCGACACCCAGGACCGGTGCGGCACGAGTTTCTGGTAGGGCCACCAGAGGAAGCGCAGGCCGCCCCAGCGCTTGTAGGCGATGGAATTCGTGTCCAGGTCGTCGGACAGCCAGAAACCCGAGAACAGGTAGGCCGCCAGGCCGATGATCAGGCCGAGGCCGTCTTTGACGGGGGCCAGAAGCCACCAGGCGGGGACGGCGGCGACGGCCGTGATCATGGTCAGTTTGTCATGTGTTTTACCACTGGGCACGTGTCACCTCCCGAACTTTCGGTCTAAGTCGCCGTTTGGCAGTTCCACGATGATGGGACGGCCGTGCGGGCAGGTGTAGGGATTGTCCGACTTGAGCAGATCGGACACCAGGGCGTTCATCTCGTCAAAGGAGAGAGGATCGCCGGCCTTGACCGCCATCTTGCAGGAGGCGGTGATCAGGACCTCTTCGGCGGGCAGCAGGAGGCGGCGCGAAACGGTCTTCTCGACCAGTTCGTCCACGATCTCGCGCAGGACCTCTTCCGGCCCGCCCTGGGCCTTCAGGTGCTTCTGGGCGACGGAGGCCG
>JAYTRQ010000528.1:0-11927 GCA_043746125.1 Armatimonadota bacterium
GGGTGACCAGGCCTTGTCCTCGTACCGTGACCACGCGCACTGCCTCGTCCTGGGCAGCGACCCGAACAAGCTGATGGCCGAGATCTACGGCAAGAGCACGGGCGTGTCGCGTGGCAAGGGCGGCTCCATGCACCTGTTTGACAAGGCGCATGGCTTTGCGGGTGGCTACGGCATCGTTGGTGGCAACGTGCCACTGGCCGTGGGCATCGGTTGGGCGCTCAAGCACTCGCGCGAACTCAAAGATGGTCACAACATCTGCGTCTGCTTCCTGGGCGATGGGTCCATGAACGCGGGCGGTTTCCACGAGGCCATGAACATGGCGCAGTTGTATAAGCTGCCGATCCTGTTCGTGCTGGAAAACAACAAATACGCGATGGGCACGTCGGTCGAGCGGTCGTCGGCAAACACAGACTTGGCCTCGCGAGCCGATTCCTACGCGATGGCGCATTCCAAAGTGGACGGGCAGAACTATTTCGCCGTCCGGGCCGCCGCCCAAGAGATTGTGAACAACATGCGACGCGACCCGGCCCCCTACTTCCTGGAAGCGATCACCTATCGCTATGCCGGGCATGGCGCGGCGGACGGGGCGGAGACGCAGGGAACGTACCGCACGCCGGATGAGCTGGACGTCTGGAAGGGCCGCGACCCGCTCCAAATCCTGGGAAAGACGCTGCGCGACCTTGGCGTTCTGGATGACGCGAGGCACACGGCGATGGATAAGCAGGCGATTGACCTGGCCCGCGCCTCTGCGGAGTTCGCCGAGAACAGCCCGGTCTGTACGATCGAAGAGTTGACCCAAGACGTCTACGCCGATTAGCCGGCAGCAAAAGGAAGACTCAACACGTTATGGCAGAAGTGATTATGCCCAAGATGGGCGATGCAATGGAAGAGGGTACACTCATCTCCTGGCTCAAGCAGGATGGCGAAACGGTGCAAGTCGGGGACCTCATTGCCGAGATTGAGACAGACAAAAGCAACGTCGAGGTGCCCGCCGAGGACGCCGGTGTCCTACATATCCAGGCCCAGCCGGGCGCGGTCGTGCCCGTGGGTAAAGTGATCGCCATCATAGGCGACATGGCCCCGGCGGCTGCTGGAGTGTCCGCCAATGGTAACGGTGCGAAGCCCCACGCCAACGGGACGAAGCCAGGCGCGGATAAGGTCGGCGGCGACTCCCTTACCGTCCACGGTGGTGAGGGGACGCAGTCCAAGATGGACAATGTGGACGACCGGGATGTTGCCCGGCTCGCCCCCGACGTTCACTCGCATGAGACGACTGGCGCGACCGAGAACATGACCTACGCCGATGCGATCCGTATGGCTCTTCAGGAAGAACTGGACCGGGACGAAAAGGTCTTCCTGCTGGGCGAAGAGATCGGTCAGTATCAGGGCACGTTCAAGATCACTAAGGACTTCCTGCAGAAGTACGGCCCGGAGCGGATCGTGGATACCCCGATCTCTGAGGCCGGCATGGTCGGCTTGACCTGCGGCGCGGCCATGATGGGCCTGCGCCCCGTCATCGAGTTTATGACCCTGAACTTCGCTCTGGTGGCGTGGGACGGGATTATTAACCACATCGCCAAGATCCTGTACATGAGCGGGGGCCAGTTCAACGTCCCTTGCGTCCTGCGCGGGCCGGGCGGCGTAGGCGTCCAGTTGTCGGCCCAGCACTCCCAGGACCTGGCCCACTGGTACGCAAATACGCCGGGCCTGAAGGTCGTCGCGCCGGCCACGCCCGCCGATGCCAAGGGACTGCTCAAAGCCGCCATCCGGGACAACAATCCCGTCATTTTCACCGAACACGCCGGACTGTACCGCACGAAAGGCGACGTGCCAACCGACCCAAACTTTATCGTTCCTATCGGTAGTGCGGACGTTAAGAGGCAGGGCAAGGACGTTACGATTGTCTCGTACTCGCGCGGTACAATGCTAGCTCTTGCCGCCGCCGAGCAGCTCGCGGCCGAGGGCATTGACGCTGAGGTCGTGGACCTGCGCTCGCTCCAGCCGATTGACATGGACACGGTGATCAACAGCGTCAAGAAGACGCACCGGGCCGTCGTCGTCCAGGAGCAGTGGCTGTTTTACGGAGTCGCCGCCGAGTTCGCCGCCCAGATCAGCACCCATGCGTTTGACTACTTGGACGCGCCGGTCGAGCGGGTCGCGGGGGCCTTCGTGCCCATGCCTTATGCACGGGTCTTGGAGAACATGGCCGTACCGCATGAGGCCGAGATTATCGCAGCCGTGAAGAAAACGCTGGAGCGGAGCGCCTAATGCCTGAAGTGATTATGCCGAAGATGGGCGATGCGATGGAAGAGGGCACGCTGATCTCCTGGCGCAAACAGGACGGCGAGATGGTGCAGGTCGGGGACATCATTGCCGAGATCGAGACGGACAAGAGCAATGTCGAGGTGCCCGCCGAGGACGCTGGTATCCTACATATCCAGGCCCAGCCAGGCGCGGTCGTGCCCGTCGGTAAGATCATTGCCATGATCGGCGAGGACGTGATGGCTGCTCCTAGCGCCCCGGTGGCGGCTCCGGCATTAGCGGCCAAAGCGCCCGCCCCCGCCAGCCCTGTCAGCATCAGCAAGGCCAGCAACGGCACCCAGCGCTTGATCTCCTCACCGCTGGCCCGGTCTGTCGCCAGATTGCGTGGCGTGGACATCGCGCAGATCAAGGGAACGGGGCCGCAGGGCCGTATCATAGAAGCTGACGTTCTGGCTTTCGCCGTCTCTGCACCGGTTGTCGTGTCCGCCCCGCCCTCTACGGCTGTGCAGTGCGACCTCCCGCCCGCCCGGCCGACGCCCGCCGCGCCGCAGAAGCGGGCCGATTTGACGTCTGCGCCGCTCACCGCACCGACTGAGCTATCCGCCATGCGGAAAGTTATCGCGCGGCGCATGGTGGAGAGCAAGACCACGATTCCGCACTTCTACCTCACGTCCGAGATAGACATGGCCGAGGCGATGGCCCTGCGCGAGAGGCTCAACAGCTATGACGAGTCGCTGACGAAGATCACTCTCAACGACATGGTTGTTAAGGCGTCAGCCCTGGCACTCGCCAAGTTTCCCGCCGCTAATGCTATGTTTAAGGACGACAAGCTTTACCCCGGCGCGGGCATCCACGTCGGCATCGCCGTCGCCCTGGATGACGGCCTGATCGTCCCGGTTGTCCGTGACGCCGACACTCTGCCTCTGCGGAAGCTCGCCGGAACGAGCAAGGTCCTGGTCAAAAAGGCCCGCGATAAGAAGCTGTCCCCTAGTGAGTACAGCGGCGGCACATTCACCGTGTCTAACTTAGGGCCGTTTGACATTGAGAACTTCATCGCCATCATTGACCCAGCACAGGGAGCGATTTTGGCCGTGGCGAGTATTATCAAGAAGGCTGTGGTGCTGGCCGATGACAGCATTGCCGTGCGGCCGCGCATGAGCGTGACGTTCAGCGGTGACCACCGGGTCATGGACGGCGCGACCGGCGCGAAATTCTTGCAGGAGCTGAAACGCCTGCTCCAGAATCCGCTGTCGCTGCTGGAATAGGTATACTTAATGGAAGGCCCGATGCTTTGCACCGGGCCTTTTATTTTTTGCCCTGAATGGGCATAACCAATAAGATTTTCTCTTCCCCCCGAAAGGAACCCACAAGATGCAGTACCGCACTCTGGGACGTACTAAGATCGAGATCAGCGCCATCCTCTTCGGAGGCTGGCAGGCCGGTAAGTCCGGCTGGACCAACATTGACGATGGTGACGTCATCGCTGCTCACCGTGCCGCCTTTGACCAGGGTATCACGACGTTTGACACGGCCGAGGCCTACGGCGAGGGCTACAGCGAGCGCATTCTGGCCCAGGCGCTGGGCGACAAGCGGGACCAGATTGTCATCGCCACCAAAGTATGGGCCAGCAACCTTAAGCGCGATTTGGTCTTTGAAGCTTGCGAGCGGTCGCTGAAGAATTTGGGCACCGACCGCATTGACTTGTACCAGATCCACTGGCCTGCGGGCAGCTTCGGCAGCCCCGACGTACCCATCTCAGAGACGATGGGGGCGTTGACTGAACTCAAAGAGCAGGGCAAAATCCGGTCCATCGGCGTCTCTAACTTCAGCCACGCCCAACTTCAGGAAGCCTCCCAGCATGGCCACTTGGACAGCATTCAGCCGCCCTATTCGCTGTTCTGGCGGCAGTTCGAGGCTGATACTGCCCCGTTCTGCGTGGACAACAAAATCTCGGTTATCGCCTACTCGCCTATGGCACAGGGCTTGCTGACCGGCAAGTTTGGCCGCGACCACAAATTCGACGCGGATGACAATCGCTCGCACAACAAGCTCTTCCAGGGCGAGACCTACGAGCGTGCTCAAAATGCGCTGGACAAGCTGCGCCCCTTCGCTGATAAGTATGGGGTGACGATGGGGCAGCTTGCATTAGGTTGGCTCATTGCCCAGCCCATGACGTCTGCCATTGTCGGCGCCCGCAACGCCGATCAGGCTATTCAGAACGCCGCCTCGGGCGACGTGGAGATTGATGAGGACGACTTGGAGGCGATTGACGCCATCGGGCACTCGTTCACGGACCGTCTGGACGCCAATCCGAATATGTGGGAGTGGTAACCGGAGACCGTCATGCCGCAACGCAGGCAATTTCTTTGGCCCGTCGGCCTCGCGCTGATGATCGTCTCAGGCTTCGTCCTCGCGGGGCGGGCGGTTTCTGCGACGCCCGCCCCCGTCCCGACGTTCCTCCGATTCACGTTGGCCGGTGCAGACGTGCGTGACGGCCTGTCCTTTGTGAGACGTGACGCCAAGTCTGGCTATTACCTTTCCGCCCGAACGGATGGGTTCTCGCGCTCCTATCCCTACACGACGCTGACACTGTCCCCCAACAGGACCCTCGACACGATGATGGATTTCACGCCGGTTAGGGCTGCTACCCTGCCTCGTCTATACTCTGGGAAGGGCATCAACATCGGGGACGTGCCTTCTGTCGTAGAACGGAAGCTCGGGGCGCTGCCGACCACAACAGGCTATGATCGACGGACCAGGCAGCTCGTATACACCTACGAGACCCTGTTCAAGCTGACCCGAGGTACAATGATCCGTAAGCGGATGAACTATCTGGCGACGTATGTGTTCCAGAGTGGGCGGCTCTGGTCGGTAGAGTACAAGGTGAAAGAGCCTGAGCCTGGGCTGGGCGAACACTAATGCGACTCTCTGACATCGGCGGCGAAACCGGGTTCATTGACCGTATCCGCGAAACCTACGCCGGGGCGCAGGGCGAGGGTCTCGCCCTGTCTTTGGGCGACGATGCGGCCGTGTTCGGCGTCCCACCCGGCCGACAGGTGGTCGTGACGACGGATATGCTGATTGAAGACATCCACTTCCGGCGTGATTGGAGCGATGCCTACTCCATCGGCTGGAAGGCGGCGGCTGTCAACCTCTCAGACGTCGCCGCGATGGGGGCTGACCCGACGTTCACGTTTGTCTCCCTTGCCCTCAGCCCGCAGGAGACGGTGGAAAGCCTGGACCGGCTCTACGATGGTCTCTCTGATTGCCTCACCCGCTACGGCTCGCGTCTGGCGGGTGGGGATACCAACTCGACCCCGGATCGGCTAGTCATCAACGTCACGCAGCTTGGTTCCATCCCTGAAGGGCAAGCGCTGACCCGCTCCGGCGCGAAGATCGGCGACGTCCTGCTCGTGACTGGCACATTAGGCGGGTCAGCGGCGGGGCTGGCCCTGCTGTCAAAGCTCGGCCCGGTCAAGGCTGAGCGGCTCAGCAAGGCGCTGGTCCAATGCCACCGCCGTCCTCAGCCGCGTGTGGTCGCGGCTCGCGCCGCCCGCGAGACGGGCCTCGTCCACGCCGCAATGGATCTGAGCGACGGTCTTCTGACCGACGTCCAGAAGCTCTGCGCCGCTTCCAGCGTCGGTGTCAGGATTGACACCGCGCACCTCCCGCTCCCAGAGGGCATGGCCGAAGCCGCCGCAGAAGTCGGGCAGGATGCGCTTGACCTTGCCCTGGCCGGTGGGGAAGATTTCGAGCTTCTGCTGGCCGTCGCGCCGGGCAGCGTGGATACGGTCCGCGCCGCCGTGGCCGCCACGGGCACCAGCCTGACGGCCATCGGCGAGGTCACTCGAACGGGGCTGCGCCTCGCCGCCGCAGACGGCGAGCCTGACCTGTCACTCGACCGGCACGGCTGGGACCACTTTACCTCGTGACCCGCACCTTCCAGACCCAGAGCGCTGATGAGACCCGCGCCCTCGCCGCCACCCTCGGCGCATTGCTCAGGGGCGGTGACGTCCTCTGCCTGATCGGCGACCTGGGCGCGGGCAAGACGACGTTCACTCAGGGCCTCGCTCTCGGATTGGGCCTGCCGCCGGACGAGCCGGTCAACTCCCCCACCTTCACGCTGGTCGCCGAGCATCCCGGCGGGCGCGTGCCGCTGTACCACTTCGACGTCTACCGCCTGCCCGACTCCTCCGGCCTGTATGACCTCGCCTTTGATGAGTATTTAGGAGGTGACGGGGTTGTGGTCATAGAGTGGGCGGACAAGATCGCCGACGCCCTGCCGCCCGACCGCCTGGATGTCTCTCTGACGCCGGGGGAGGGACCGGACGCCCGGCAGATCGTGATGGCGGGGCATGGGGCGCGGGCGGAAGTGGTCATCTCTGTGGTGAGGGCGGCGCTATGAAGACGGCTGCCTACACGAAAAAGCAAATTCTCGCCCAACTCGACGTATGCGCGGCTGAATTTACTTTTCCGGTGCTGGACAATGGATACATTTACTTGGGTGCGGTGCGGTTGAGCGCCTACCGGGGTGACGACCAATGGGCGCTGATTATCGAACAGCTTGGCTCTAATTACAGAGCCGGAGGCGTTGAAAACTGCCTCTGCTGTTATGGCAACTGCTTGCTTGACAAGCCTGGGCTGCTCAATGACGGCATCCTCGGAGTTCTAGACGACCCCTTAAATGATGCTCTCTTCAGTGAGGAAGATCGCTGGGACGTTCTTCAAGAAACGGGGACCGTCTGGGTGCGCGGTGAGCGCGTGCCTTACGACGTTACGGAAGAGAGGCTGGTAGAAAAGGGTATCGGAGTAGAGACGCGGGATATGGACACTGTCACTATCACGGAACTTCTCAGAAGCCTGCTGCCGGAACACCAAGCCTTACTGTTCGCCACGGAAGAAGAGTTGAGACGGCGACTACCCCTTGATATGCCTCCCATTCTGAGGCTGAACGAGTGGCGGCATCCCGACATCATTGAGGGCGAGACACCGAGCCAAAGCCAGGCGTTCAAAATGATCGCTGGCGTCCTCGTTTCCGGTAATGCCACCCTTTATCGGCCAACGCTTCCACCGAACACACATTGGAGCAACTGGCTGGAAAGTGGGACGCTATGACCTTCCTCGCGTTCGATACCAGCGGCGAGTATTGCGCTCTCGCCCTCGCGGACGAGGCGGGGGCAGTGCAGGCTGTCTCCATCTTTGAGGGGCGGCGAAGCCTCTCGCGGCGGCTGATGGGCGAGGTAGACGGCCTCTTAACCCGCAATGGCCTGACGCTCCACGACCTGACTGCCTTTGCCGTCGGGCTAGGGCCGGGTTCGTTCACGGGCGTCCGCGTCGGCGTCACGACGGCCAAGACGTGGGCGCAGGTGACGGGGAAGCCACTGGTCGGCGTGGGGACGCTAGACGCTTACGCCGCCGTCTGGCAGGGGGTGTCAAATGCGCCCGTCGCTGTCATCCTGCCTTCGCGCCGTGGCGAGGTCTACGCGGCAATCTACCAGAACGGGGAGCGGGCGGGGGAGCCGTTTGCGGCTTCTCTAGACGCCATTGCGGAGCGGCTTCAGGCCATGCCGGGAGTGATCCTAGCGGGCGCCACGGTGCAGTTGCCGGCCTGGGCCGGGGCGAGGCTGACTCAGCCCTGGACGCCACCTGAGGGGCTGGCGCGGCTGGCCGCAGTGCGGCTTGCGGCGGGAGAGGCTGACGATCCTCTGGGCCTTGTGCCTCTGTACGTCGTTACGCCATCCATCAGCACGCCGAAGGCCATTCACCTGCCACCGGCGTTCGGGGCCGGAGCCGCCAATGTCTGACGCGCTGGGCCGTTATCTGTCTTTTGAGTCGGTCGCGGCCGACTACGACAGGACGCGTGTCATCCCCGGCCCGATGCTGGAAGAGATCGCTCGCGTGTTGGAGCGGGAGGCGCACTTGGAGCGCGGTGGCCTGTTTCTGGACGCCGGGGTTGGGACCGGGCGGTTTGCCGTGCCCTTAATGAAGCGGCACCCTCGGCAGATCGTCGGCGTAGACGTCTCGCCCGCCATGCTGGCCCAGGCTCAGGCCAAAGCCACGGGCGGTAGTTTAGTGTTGGCCCAGGCCGATCTGCGGCGGCTGCCGTTCCGTTCGGGCGTCTTTGACGGGGCGCTTCTGGTCCATATCCTGCACTTGATTGAGCAGTGGCCTCTGGTGCTGCGCGAGATCCGGCGGACTCTCGCCCCGCGCACGGGTCTTCTGTTCCTCGGTGGCGAGCAGGGAGGCCGATCCCGGCTTGTGGACTTTTACTACGAGCGCGCCCGTGCCCGAAACGTTTTGGCACCGAGTTTGGGGCCTGCTGGGACCGCGCAGACGCTGACCCACCTGCGGCGTACCGAGCGCGAGGCTGGGGCGGGCGCTCAGGTGGTCTTGCTGGAGACGCCGCATCTGGCCTGGCAGCGCTTGGCCCCCGTCATCGAGACCTTAGAGGCCCTCTCCCGCCGGACGTATTCGCAGACGTGGGACGTGCCGGATGCCGTCCATCGGGAACTTCTGGACGAGACGCGTGACTATGCTCGCCGGACGTTCCTCCGTCCGAATGCGAGCGAGACGCTGCCTGCGCGGTTCATCCTGCACAAAGTCTGGTGGCCTTAGGCCGCTTACGTGTTATAATAGTCTATGGCTTTGATTCCGGTCGTCGGCCGCAAGACCCTGAAGATGCGCGTGTTTGTTGGTCTGCTCTACCTCGTCCTCTCGCTGGGTGCGGTCACGATGGTCTATCCGTTCCTCGTGATGCTCGGCTCCTCCGTCACTTCTCAGTATGAGAAGTCCAGCTACGACATTATCCCTCGCTACCTGCGCTCCGATGAAGCCTTGTTCGGCAAGTATGCCGAGGACAAATACAAGGGCGATATGGGCCAGATCAACGCTGCCTACGGCACGAACTACGCCGGGTTGCAGGACGTCAAGCCGCCGCCCGCCGTGGACGCGGCCCGCGTGCCGGATTGGAATCTGTTTGCCCAGGCGTTACCGGCGCGGTACAAGACCGTCGGCTTCACGGGGGCGGCGGCGGCTTTCAGCCCTAGCCCGCTTTTGGACCGCTACCACCAATATCTAAGCGACCAGTTTCACGGCGATGTTTCTGCTCTGGACCGCGCGTACAATCAGGAGGATGAGCAGTTCCAGACCGTGTTTCCGCCCTTTGAGCAGCCCACCAAGCATAACTGGACGCCGGGCAACAGCCCTAAAGGCCGTGATTGGAAGGCGTTCCAGGCGACGCTGCCCGCCAACTACTTCATCGTCGTCGGGGCGGACCCCCTGTACCGGAAGTGGCTGAAAGAGGAAGCCCAGCCGGATAAAGACGCCGCCCCTCTCACCCTCACTGCCCTGCCCGAAGGCGACAGTGCCCGGCGTGCAGAGTGGGAAACGTTCGTCCGCACGAAGCTGCCGTTCCGGGACGTGCGGGTCGCGCCCTCGGCCCTGCTCGCTTACCGGTCCTATTTGCAGGGCCGCTACAAGAACGGTCTGGCCGACTACAATGCTAAGTACGGCACACGCTTGACCTCATTCACGGACGTCCGACTGCCGGACCCCGACACGGTTCCCTCAGCGGGCGCGGGCCTGCTGGACTGGATCGGCTTTCTGCGCGTCGCGCCTTTGGCCGCGCTGACCGCCGACACGCCCGAAACGCGCTGGCGGGCATTGACGTCTGGACGGGACCTGCCGGTACAGGCCAGCGACTGGGCCTACGTCCAGGCCCATGCGGGGGCATTGAGGCGAGACTTTGTCACGCGCAACTACAGCCTGGTCATCCAGTACGTTTTGCTGCACGGGCGGGCCGTCTGGGTCACGGTCATCTTCTGCCTGCTGTCCATCCTAACGACTCTTTTGGTCAATCCGCTCTGCGCGTACGCCCTGTCCCGTTACAACCTCTCTTATGGGAATGCGGTGCTGGTCTTTCTGCTGGCGACCATGTCATTTCCGGGCGAGATCTCGCTGATCCAGAACTTCCTGCTCCTCAAGCAGTTCAACCTGCTGAACACGTTTTATGCTCTGGTCCTGCCCGGCGCGGCCAGTGGCTACACGATCTTTCTGATGAAGGGCTTTTTTGACAGCCTGCCGCGCGAACTGTATGAGGCGGGGACCTTAGACGGCGCGAGCGAACTGCGGATGTTCCGGGACATCACCCTGCCCCTAAGCCGCCCGATCTTCGCCTACATCAGCTTTATCGCCTTCACGGCCGCCTATGGGGGCTTCCTGTACGCTATGACGATCTGCCAGGACCGGGGGATGTGGACCCTGATGGTGTGGATCTACGAGTTGCAAACCAGCGGGGCGCCGATGTACGTGATGATGGCCGCGCTGACCCTGGCCGCCGTGCCGACCTTGCTGGCCTTCATGCTGGCGCAAAAAGTGATTATGAAGGGTATCATTCTGCCAAGCTTTAAGTAAACCTATGTTTCCAACCGACGATAATCCCGATTTCGCCGACCTCCGCGCTTCTCATCAGGCGGCGCATGGGCTGACCATCGCCTACATCAAGAAGAAGGTGGGGGAGGGGATGGAGTACGCCAACGAGGTCGCCCGCGCCGTGCTGTCGCCGGAGGGGGGCTACTACCAACTGGCCGAGATGCCGGAAGAGTTCGCCGGCGCAGTTGGGGGGGGCGTTTCGCACCGCTTGATCGGCGTGTCGGAGGCCTGGGAGGCCGTCCGCGCCTTGGAAACCCTGGTGGACGAAGTCATGCGTGGGGCCTGTGTCGTCCGGTCCCTCTCGCTGTATGTTTTGTACGCGGGCGGCAGCCTGCGGACCCGGCGCGGCCTGTTCGTGTTCGACCAGAATCCGGGTGAAGCTGCCTTCGCCCACGGCCAGTGGCAGCCTGAAGTGCTCCCCCGCTTCTTCAAGCTGCGCCTCGACTGCGGCGACGCTGTCGCTCCGGCGGCCCTGGGTCTGACCCAGGGCGTCGTCTTCTTCCTCACTCCCCAGGGCCGTGACGACGGCTGCTCCCTCCTCGCCACCCTCGCTCGGACTCCAGCCACCCAGGACCTTGGCACACGACCTGCGCCGACGATGATGAACTGACACGCGCGACGCTAGCGGAGTGGCTCCGTCCCGGCGTTCAGGATGTCCAGGTAGCGGCCGTAAACGAAGAGGCGATGGCGCGGGCGCCCGGTCAGTTCGCGGGCGATGCCCAGACCTTGCAGTGTCTGGAGTGCCGTCGCGACTGTGGGAGCCGCTAGTCCGAGTTCCTCGGCGGACTTGACGATGGAAAGCAGCGGCCTAGACTGTAAATGACCAAACACCCGTAAGGCGGAGGCCGCCCCGCGCCCGACTCCTTCCACGCGCGTCCGGTCCTCGGCAAACAAGTCTAAAATGGCCCGCGTCGTCCGTGCCCCTGCTTCGGCGGTCTCCCGCACGCCCTCCAAAAAGAAACGTAGCCATTCCTCCCAATCCCCCATGTCACGCGTCCTCTGCAACAGGTCGTAATAAGCGTCTCGATTCGTCTTCAGATAGAGGCTCAGATAGAGCAGCGGCTCGGCCATCGCTCCTTCGGAACACAGCAGCAGCGTGATCAGCAGACGGCCCACACGCCCGTTGCCATCGAGAAACGGGTGGATGGACTCGAACTGAACGTGGGCCAGCGCCGCCTTGATCAGTGTCGGCGTCTTCACGGGATCGTCATGCAGGAACTTTTCCAGCGCCCCCA
>JAYTRQ010000529.1:0-3893 GCA_043746125.1 Armatimonadota bacterium
CCCTCCCGCTTCGGGAGGGAAGGCACTTGTGCCGGGTGGGTTTATCTTCACGCGGAAAGGAACATTCTCCATGACGGATTACAATAAGACGGCGGATTATTGCGGGACAGATCAACGCAAATCGATTCCTCTCGGAAAGCGGGGGGCGCCGCTGCTCCTCGCCGGGGCCGTGGGCGTGGCCCTGCTCGCCGGTTGCGGCGGGGGCGGCGGCAACGGCAACAATGGCGGAAATAGCGGCACCGGCTCAACCGGCTCAACCGGAACTACGGGTACAACCGGCAGCACCGGCACGAACAGCGGCACGATCACGAATGCCTCGGTCATCGGCAAGGTCGTAGACGTTAATGGGAACGGCGTGCCCGGCGCGAACCTCAACGTAGACAGCGGCGGCGTCATCGCCAAGTCGCTGGGCCAGGGCGGTTACCAGATCAACAACCTCACTGGCGGCGTCGTCCACCAGATCACGGCTGCCGTCACGCGTCAGGACGGGATCGTCTACACCGGCAGCACGCAGGTCGTCACGCAGGGGGGCAATATTGTCTCCAACGCCAATATTATCCTGTCGCCCCAGGGCCAGCAGGCCACAATCGGCGGCACGGTCGTGGACACCAGCAACAACCCCATTTCGGGCGTTGAGGTCTTTCTGGCCGTCCCCAACAAAAACAACATTTCGTCCCTGGTCGCCTTCACCGACGGCAACGGCCATTACGTCATCGGCAACGTTCCCTCCAGCCTGCCGGCAGGCCAGGTCACTATCACGGCCTCTATCGCCAGGGCGGCCAACCAGACGTTCTCACTCAATAACCTGAGCGCCGGCGGCACGTACAGCCAGAACTTCAGCCTGTCCGGGGCGAACGGCATACGCCTCGCCCCGCCCGCCATCCAAGCGGTGTTCACCTCAACCGAGCCGACCGACTCTCTCAGCGGCGCCATCCGCACCGGGCATGTGGCAGGCGGAGCCGTGGGCGGCGTTTACGACGCCCTGCGCCGCCGCCTGTCCCCCGCCTATGCCCGCCTGTCCGCAAGGCGTCAGGGCGTCGGCAAGCGCCGCATCGCCCACGCGACGGGCAGCGGCTACGCCATCGAGACAGACGTCGCTTTTGACACGCCCAACGCGACGTCGGGCAGCGTGGCCGGCTATGACGTGTACCTGACGACGGGCACGAACAACCCGCCGGTGCAGGGGATCGGCGACCAGCGCGATTTCCTCCAGGACCCACAGGCGAACTACTACACGGACCTGTCCTTTGCGGGTGACGCCGGCACCGGCCCCTTCGTGCCTTACGCGCCCCAGGGCCAATACAACTTCGCTCTGGACGCCGTCAGCACGGATAGGCCCAGCACGACTTCGACTCTGTCGTCACCGTTCTCCGTCGTCCCACTCGGCCCGCTGACCCTGACCCAGCCCCAGATCGGCCAGGCGCTGGCGAGTAACCCGACCATCTCCTGGAACGCGGTCAGGGGCGTATCCCGGTACTTCGTGTTCATCTACGATCAGTACCCGACAGCCGAGGTCCAGCCCATCTACGCCACGCCGGACACCCCGGCAGGGACTTCGCCTGTCATCCCGGGTAACGTCACCAGTGTCACGCTGTCGCTCGGCCTGCACACCCAGGCCACCTACTACGCCGTCGTCAGCGGCGTGAACGACCAGACGGAGGGGGCGGACATCAACGGCCAGGCCGTCACGGTCATCAGCGCGGCGGCCTCGTTCAGCCAGATCACCCGGTTCAACGTGCCGCAATAGGCCTCCCGATAAGCCCCCACGCAAAAGCCCCAGCCTCTGGAACGAGAGGCTGGGGCTTTCTCTTGACACGAGTGCTGGGCGGCTTTCTAGTGGCCCTACCCCGGCTCGTTCCTGGAGAGGCGGGCCGGACGGCACCGTTTCGGGGAAGTGCCATGCGTTTTTTGCGAGGCAAGTCTTATGATCATTTGTGGAGAGGCTCGTGAATTCGCAGCAAGCCGCTGGAAACTATTCACTCTGGTCTGCTTCAGCCTCTGCTTCAGGGGAGGTCCGGCAGGGGCAGAACCCGCGCCCGTCATCGGCCCGGCCCCCACTTCGTTCCCCGCCCAAATGCCCACGCCCGCTGCCCTCTCGCGGAACCCGACCCTAACGAACTGTCCCGTTCCCGCCATAATTACTCTTGGAGGCGGCATCGCGAAAGGAGCGAGTTCTATGGCAGCTATGTCTGTCGCCCCAGGGGCGGTTTTGGCCGGAAAGTCTTCTATTGGCATGGGCGAGGATTCACACCTCGTCAAACTGACCAAGCGCGAGATCGAAGTGCTGACACACGTCATCCAGGGCAAGTCAAGCCGGGAGGTGGCCGAGACGCTGTTTGTCAGCAAGCGCACGGTGGATTTCCACCTGGCGAATGTCTATGACAAACTCCACGTCAACAACCGGGTGCAGGCCTTCCGCCGCGCCACCCGTTTGGGGCTGATTCCCTATGAAGCGCAATTCGCCGATTAAGCCTGTGAAGGCTGGCTGGGCGAATTTTCCCGAAGCGTACCGCAGGCAACCCACCAAGCGGGAGACGAAAGTCTCCCGCTTTTTTCCGTCCCATCCCCCGCCTCCGCACCCCGCACCCCGCCTCCGATAATTGGGGGGTGGGAAGTCCTGTCGCTGGTCGGATCCTCTCGCTGGTCGGATCCTATCCCTGTCCCGTTCACATTCGTTCCGGGTCTGTCCCTTCCCTCCGAGGGAAGGGCTCCGGACACTAATCGCTGTCTGGTCGGATCCTATCCCTGTCCCGTCGGATCCTATCCCTGCCCCGTTCACATTCGTTCCGGGCCTGTCCCTTCCCTCCGAGGGAAGGGCTTCGGACACTAATCGAGAGCGGTAGCGTCTGGACCAGGGGTCTCGGCCTGCCGACCAGCGGCGCCGACCTGCCGGCCTCTTTATCTGATGACTTCATCTGAAGCCCTCCCTTCTCTTTCCGAAGCCCTTCCCTCCGAGGGAAGGGACAGACCCGGAACGAATGTGAACGGGGCAGGGATAGGATCCGACCAGCGAGAGGATCTACCCCCCAATTATCGGGGGCGGGGGGCCAATCCGTCTCACCAGATGAGAATTCTGTGAGATGGCCGTGCCGACTTCCCCTGCCCCTGCCCCCTTCCCTTCCCCTTGCGGTACACTCAGGCCGGCAGAGTCCACAGGAGAACACCACGCCATGACAGTCCACGCCAGCGAGCGCCTGTTTTACCGCGACGGAACAAGCGACAAAGAGTATCACGCCTCTTTGATCGAAGCCGAGGGCGGCTACACTGTCACGTTCGCCTTCGGGCGGCGCGGAAGTGCCCTTGCCACGGGGACCAAGACGACGGCTCCGGTCGCGCTGGAAAAGGCGCGGCAGATCTATGACAAGCTCCTGACCGACAAGAAGGCCAAGGGTTACACGCCGGCTGGGTCGGGGGCGCTCTTCGCCCAGACCGACTCCGAGGGCCGGACGTCCGGCCTGCACCCGCAGCTCCTCAATTCCATCGGCGAGGACGCAGCGGGGCGGCTCCTGGCCGACGACGATTGGTGCCTTCAGGAGAAGTTCGACGGCAAGCGCATCATGGCATCCGTCGCGGGCGGCTTGGCCGGAGGGTCCAACCGCAAGGGCCTTTTCGTGTCCATGCCCCAGGAAGTTAGTGACGCTCTCTCCACCCTGCCCGACTGCGAGATGGACGGGGAACTGCTGGGCGACGGCTACGTCGTATTCGATCTGCTGAAACTTGGAGAGTCGGACTTGCGCTCCCGCCCCTACCGGGAGCGGCACGCGGCCCTAGCCGCGACCGTCCCGAACACCATGAGCGTGCGCGTGGCCGAGGCCGCCTGGGACGCAGGCGGCAAACGAGCTTTGTACGACCGCATCGCCGCGCAGGGCGGTGAGGGCGGCGTGTTCAAGCGG
>JAYTRQ010000530.1:0-3888 GCA_043746125.1 Armatimonadota bacterium
GGCGGCGACCACCAAGGCGGAGCGTCCATGCCCGAGGGCACAGTGGACGTAGACGCCGCCCTCCCATCCTGACACCTGCCGAACAGCGTCTTGAAATGCTCCCCGCTCCGGGGCCGCGTTGTCCAGCGCAGGCAGGCACAGATAATGCCTTCCCTCTCGCACGGAGCGCGGCTCGCTGAACTCCGACGTTAGATCCACGATCAGGGTCACCCCCCGCGGCATTCGCTCCGCTGAGATGCGCCTCCCCAGCCACAGCCCCGGCGCGACCTCATCCCAAGCCGCCTCACGCGAAAGACGAGTTTGGCCGTACCAAAGCAGCCAGGTCAGGAGCAGATACGGCAGCAGGAGCAGGCTCGGGAGCGGGGCCATTGTGCCGTCGGAACGCTTCCCGAAGACGCACGGCTTTTGCAGGGCGTAGGCGGCGGCCACGGTCGCAAAACTGCCGCCCGACCAGAGGAGCAGCCCGCGCAGGCTTGGATACAGGAAGGCCAGAACGACCAGTCCGGCGGCGATCATCAGCAATGTCAGCGCATTCCGCATCTATAAATGGTCCAGGTACAATGCGACTACGTCAGAAGTTCGGAGGTAGCTTATTATGGCAGTATTATCGCTGGAAGAGCGGGTTACGGCGCTGGAGTCGGAGTTAGAACAGATGAAGAAACAGCGAGAGCCGGATGAGTCAGTGGATGCTGTTCCTTGATGGAAGGAAATCGTCCGCGTCTTCAAAGGCGACCCTCAGTTTGATGAGGCCGTGCGTCTTGTGCGCGACCAATTAAAAATCGGCCCAGGCTTTCAGCCTGAGCCGCTTCTGCTTTGTCTCCCCTACTCCGCCGTGACCCGGACCTTCTTGGGCTTGGTCTCAGGGGACTTGGGCAGATGGACTTCTAAAAGTCCGTCCCGGTAGGAGGCCCGGACGGCTTCGTGCTGGACGGGGACGCCGACGGTGAACGAGCGCTGGAAGTGGCCGTAGGCGCGTTCCACGCGGACGTAGTTGTCTTTGCGCTGGGTATCCGCAAACTTGCGCTCGCCCTTGATAGTCAGGGTGTCGCCGGACAGCTCGATGTCAATGTCATTCTTCTTCATGCCGGGAAGCTCGGCGCGGACGACGATCTCCTCGCCGTCCTCGAAGATGTCTACGGCCGGCGCCCACGTCCGGGCGGAGGCAAGTTCCGCCCCTTGATGGCCGCCGCTACGGCCTCCGTTGTCCTCGAACAGGCGGTTGACCTCGCGCTGCAAGCGGGCCATGTCCTCAAAGGGATCGAAACGAACGATGTTTGCCACTGTTGGTTTCCCTTCGTTAGTTGGTGATGTGCGAAGCAGCCGGGGGCTGTACGCCCCCGGCACAAGCGTGACTACTCGCTCTTGAACTCGGCGTCAATGACGTCGTCGGCGGGCTTGGCCCCACCCTCGGTATGGCCCGCCGCGTCTGCGCCCTCGGTGTGGAAGCCGTTGGCCCCATCCGCGCCCGCCGCCGCGCCGTCGGCCTGCTTGTACAGGATCTCGCTCAGCTTGTACGAGGCCTGCTGAAGCTCCTCGGTGGCCGTCTTGATGCGGCCGGTGTCATCGGAATCCAGCGCGGACTTGACGCCCTGGATGGCCCCTTCGACGTTCGCCTTCTCGTCGGCGGGCAGTTTGTCGCCCAGGTCCTTGATGAGACGCTCGGTGGAGTAGACCATCTGGTCGGCCTGGTTCTTGGCCTCGGCCTTCTCCCGGACGGCGGCGTCTTCGGACGCATGCGCCTCGGCCTCGCGGATCATCCGCTCGACGTCGCCTTTGTCCAGCGTGCCCGCGCCGGAAATGGTGATTCGCTGCTCCTTGCCGGTCGCGCGGTCCTTGGCAGAGACGTTCACGATGCCGTTGGCATCAATGTCGAACTGGACCTCGATCTGCGGGACACCGCGCGGGGCGGGCGGGATGCCCGTGAGCTGGAAACGGCCCAGCAGCTTGTTCTGGCTGGCAAGCTGGCGCTCGCCCTGGTAGACGACCACGTCTACGGCCGATTGGCTGTCTGCGGCGGTCGAGAACGTCTCGGACTTGCGGTATGGGATCGTCGTGTTCCGCTCGACCAGCTTGGTGAACATATCGCCTAATGTCTGGATGCCCAGCGAGAGCGGCGTGACGTCGAGCAGGATGACGTCCTTGACCTCGCCGCCCAGGACGCCCGCCTGGATGGCCGCGCCGACGGCGACGACTTCGTCCGGGTTGACGCTGCGGTTTGGCTCTTTGCCGCCGATCCTCTTGACCAGGTCCGACACAGCCGGGATTCGGGTCGAGCCGCCGACCAGTATGATCTCGTCCAGGTCCTTCGCCTCGATCTTGGCGTCCGCCAGCGCCCGCTTCATCGGCTCCACGGTCCGCTCCACGAGGTCGCGGGTCAGCTCATCGAACTTGGCTCGCGAGAGGGCGACGTCCAGGTGCTTCGGCCCCTCGGCGTCGGCGGTGATGAATGGCAGGTTGATGTTGGTCTGGACGACGTTGGACAGCTCGACCTTGGCCTTTTCGGCCGCTTCGCGCAGACGCTGCATGGCCTGCTTGTCGCGGCGCAGATCAATCCCCTGGTCCTTTTTGAACTCGTCGGCCACGAAGTCTACGATACGCTGGTCGAAGTCATCGCCGCCCAAGCGGGTGTCGCCGGCCGTCGCCAGCACTTCCACCGTGCCGCCGCCGATCTCCAGGACAGAGACGTCGAACGTCCCACCACCGAGGTCGTAGACCAGGATTTTCTCATCCTTCTTCTTGTCCAGCCCATAGGCCAGGGCCGCCGCGGTCGGCTCGTTGATGATCCGCAGGACTTCCAGCCCGGCGATCTTGCCGGCGTCCTTGGTGGCGTTGCGCTGGGCATCGTTGAAGTAGGCCGGAACGGTGATGACGGCCTTGTCCACCTTCTCGCCTAGATACGCCTCGGCGTCGGCCTTGAGCTTCTGCAGGATCATGGCCGAGATCTGCTCGGGCGTGTAATTGCTGCCGTCAATGCTGACCTTCTCGGACGTGCCCATCTTGCGCTTGATGGAGATGATGGTGCGGTCCGGGTTAACGACCGCCTGTCGCTTGGCGGCGTTGCCGACCAGCCGCTCGCCGGTCTTGGTGAAGCCGACGATGGATGGCGTGGTCCGTGCGCCCTCGGCGTTTGCGATGACGGTCGGCTCGCCGCCTTCGAGGACGGCGATGACAGAGTTTGTCGTGCCGAGGTCAATGCCTACTGTCTTTCCCATGTGTAACGTGCCCCCTGTGTATGTCCTAAAGTTGAAGTGGTTAATGTTGCTGCGGCTTATTATATCACTTGAGCGTGCCGCTGTCAAGCATCTTAACAAAACATATATGGGCATTGTTCCCGGAATGGGCGGAAGATTAGCAGAGATTTTCGAGAGTGTGAGAAAATGGCGGTGGGCTTGCCTATACTCGCTCTGTTTGGTATAATGCGGGCAGGCTGCCGGTAACGAAGGCAGAATTAATAATGGATGCTGTAATAATTTCGGCGGTGGTGACTGGGGTCTCAACACTTGTCCTCTGTATCGTCACAGGCAGCGGGTTATTTTACGCAGGTAAACAACTGTCCGAGCAGAGAAAAGTGGCGGAAACGACGAACGAGCAACTGGATGAGCAAAAGAAGATAGCGCACGGCCAGTTTCTGCTAGAGTTGGATAAGATGTTCCGATTTCACACTGAGGTTCATCTAAACCTTCGTCCGGGCGGTGCATGGCATATTGAGCAGGACACACCGGTGGGGCCAGCGAAAGAGAACAGCAAAGACTGGGCTGCTGTTGACGAATATATGGCCCTCTTTGAAAGCAATGAACAGGCTCGCTTAGGCTCGCCTGAGCTTCGCGGTCGGGGTATCGACCCTGAGGGTCGCCTCCCCGACCTTGACGGTCTGCGGCTGAGACCGCA
>JAYTRQ010000531.1:0-11841 GCA_043746125.1 Armatimonadota bacterium
AATGGCGGAACCGGTGGGATTCGAACCCACGAATGGAGAGGACCCCATTACACGATTTCCAGTCGTGCTCCTTCGACCAACTCGGACACAGTTCCCCGAACGTCTCCGTGCGTCCAACCCCTCAAGCCGCCACGACCGTATTGTATCACGAAATACCAATGGAAGTCAAGACGTGCTTGACAAAGGACCGCTGTTTTGCTATCCTATCCGCATCGGCCGTCACCGTGACGGCGTTCCATCGGAGGTCCACTCTCATGCCTGAGCACGACACCATTAACACCCGGTTCGCCGAAGCCGCCCGGAAATACGCCGACCGGCCCGCTCTGTCCAGCAAGCCCTCCGGGAGCAAAGAATGGCAGACGCTGACGTATGCCCAGGTCTCCGAGCAGGTCCGCGCGGTCGCTCTGGGCCTGCGGGCGTTAGGGGTCGAAAAGGGAGACCGGGTCGCGGTGCTGTCCGAGAACCGGCCGGAGTGGGTCATTGCCGATCTGGCGACGTTAGCGGCCGGCGGGGTGACGGTGCCCATCTACCCCACTCTGCCCGCCGCCCAGGTCGCCCACATTCTTGCCGACAGTGGTGCTAAGGTCGTGATCGCAGAGAACGCAAAGCAGATGGCGAAGGTATTAGGGGCGCGGGAGAAAAGTCCAGGCCTGACCGTGCTCGTCAGGCTGGACGACGGTGATGGGACGGATGGAGTTCGGACACTGGCTTCGCTCATCGAGGCAGGCATGGCGCACGGGGAGAGTTATGAGGCGGTTCGCGACTCGGTCCAACCCGAAGACTTGATGAGCCTGATTTACACGTCGGGCACGACCGGCAATCCTAAAGGGGCCATGCTGACCCATCACAACATGGTCTCGGCCGTGGACGGGGCGCACCAGGCGTTCCCGATCACGCCGCCGGACGAGACGTTCCTGTCCTTCCTGCCCCTGTCGCACGTCTTCGAGCGCATCGTCTACATGCTGGCGATCACCATCGGGGCGCAGACATGCTACAACGACAGCATCTTTAAGATACTCGACAACATGGCCGAGCTGAACCCGACCGTCCACGTGAACGTACCACGCGTGTTCGAGAGCCTGCACGAACGCATCGAGGACGGCATCGGCAAACTGCCCGCCCGGAAACTGACGCTGACCCGGTGGGCCTTACGAGTGGGCGATGGCGCGGCACGCTTGCGGAACGCCGGGCGGCAGGTGAACCCAGCGCTGGCCGTGCAGTTCCTGCTGGCGGACAAATTAGTCCTGTCCAAAATACGCGCCCGGTTCGGAACCCGGCTCAAGTTCTTCGTCAGCGGCGGAGCGCCGCTGAACCCGAAGACGGCGCACTTCTTCAACTCCATCGGCGCACCCATCCTGGAGGGCTGGGGACTGACGGAGACGACCGCCCCGGCCACGGTCAGCCCCTACGGGCGGGCCAAAGTCGGAAGTGTCGGCATCGCGGTCTCGGTCGCCGAGGTCAAGGTTGCCCCGGACGGCGAACTTCTGGTCAAAGGGCCGAACGTCATGCGCGGCTACTGGAACAACCCCGAAGCCACGGCCGAGGTTATTGATGCGGATGGCTGGTTCCACACGGGCGATATCGGCCAGATTGACTCGGAGGGCTACGTCAAGATCACCGACCGCAAGAAAGACATTTTGGTATTGGCGAACGGTAAGAACGTCGCGCCCCAGCCCATCGAGACGATGCTGAAGCACAGCCCACTCATCACCGAGGTCGTCCTGCTCGGTGACAAGGCGGGAACGGTTAGTGCCCTGGTCGTGCCGAACTTCGACGCCCTGAAAGCCTGGGCGAAGGAGCAGGGCCGGGAGATCAAAAAGAACGACGAGCTGGTGTCCGACCCCGCTGCCCGCAAGTACATAAAGTCCGAGATTGACAAGCTCTCAAAGGATCTGGCCGACTTCGAGAAGATCAAGCGGATCGCGCTGCTCGACCACGCCTTCAGCGTGGAAGGCGGGGAACTGACGCCAACGCTCAAGGTCAAGCGCAAAGTGGTGGCGCAGAAGTACGGGGGACTGCTGGAGAAGGAGTAGGACCTACCCCTACTCCCAGTAGTCCTCCCACCGATCCGCAAAGGCCTGTTTCAGCTTCACGCGGTAATCGTCTGTTTTGATCTTGACCATCCACAGGTTGGGACCGCCCTCGCCACCTTTACAGACCACGCCCTCCAGCGTGTCGTACTTGTTCAGGCGTACGTCTTCAGTGAACTGGCCGGTCAGCTTGCCCTGGTAGATGACGCGGGCAATGGGCAGATGCCCGAAGTCGGCGACGAAATGATGAGGTCCAATCATGCCAAAGCCGTCAGCCCTAACGTCAAACAAGCGTAGTTCTTTCGGGTCGTCTTCGCGGTGCAGCCCGGCGAACGAGCGTGGGCCGAGGAACTCTGTGAAGACCTTGAGGCTCGGATACTCGGCATAGGCCATGTTCTCACGGAAGACAGCCTCCACGGCACCGGCCAAGCCGGACGCGAACACGGCGGAGGCCTGGGCCAAGTGGGCGTGTTTAGCGGCGAACTCCGCGATACCGGCGTCCGTCAGGCTGAACTCGTCCCGGCGCGTACCGAAGGCGTGCCAGCCGAAATCGCGGTCCCAATCCCAATGCAGGTTGGTTCCGTCGTACTTCTCAAAGGCAACGCATCGGCCCGAGGGGCAATGGGAACTTCCAGGGATTTTCGGGTAATGCAGCATGGCTGGGGTCTCAAGGCGCAAGCGGTAGGGTTTGCGTTTGCCCAGTATCGGCGGACCGCAGACCGGCCTCCAAGATTTCCTGGGCGTCCCGGCTGACTTGGGGCGAGCAGAAGCCTTCGATGGGCGTGTTCGTTTCAATGCAGTGGAGCAGGTATTCCGGGCCATTCCGCTGGGGCGCGGCCAGGTCAGGCGGCGTGATCGTCTCGATCTCATGGCCGGGCCTCTGCCAGACCACGGTGCCCCCGACGATAGACAGCGACCCGCCCGTGCCGTAGGCGATGGGGTTCGCGCCCTCCGCGTAGGGCACTGTCTGGGTCCAGCAGGCCTCGGCAACGCCGAAGGCGTGAGGATACTTCATCAGGATGATGGCATTGTCGTCGGGCAGCAGGTACTCTTTGGCGAAGACGCCGCGCATCCCCGTCACCTGAGACGGCAGGCCGAGAAGCCTTGCGGTCATGTTGGCCGCGTAGCCGCAATAGTCCATCAGCGCCCCTGCGCCGTTCTTTTCGGCGTTGTAAAGCCACTCATAGAAGTAGGGTGAGCATCCCATCTCTTTGGGCCCATTGTGGGCCGACCGGTACTTCACATAGGTAATCGTCCCGATGTCCCCGGCCAGCAGACGCCGCTCCCACTCCTGGAACGTTGGGTACCAGGCCGTCGGCCAGTTAATCAGAAGGTAGATGTGGGCCTCTTCGGCAGCCTTCAGCATCCGCTCGGCCTGGGCCAGTGTGGCCGCCATCGGCTTCTCGCTGATGACATGGATGCCCTTCGCGGCGCAAGCTTCCACAATGTCCGCGCCGACGCTGTTCTCCGAAGCGGCCTGGACAACGTCCATCTCCTCCCGCTCGATCATCTCCTGCCACGTATCATACGTCCGTGCGACGCCGAATTCCTGCTGCGCCCGTTCGCGTAGGGGCGCGTTGACGTCCCCGGCCGCGACCAGCTCGACGTTCGGCATCGCCTTCCAGTGGGCGAGTTCGCCCTACACATGATCGTGGACCATCGCCGCCACTCCGACTTTGTACGTTTTCGCCATGCTGTCCTCTTTTGTTTGTCTGAAGTCTTTGTGCGTAGGTACGCGACGGGTGGGCATATCTCCTCTTGCGCCGCCAGGCCCTCAATTCCGGTATAATAGTGCCGTGTCTTTTCATTCACAGACAGCAGAGCGGCTACGCGGCCTGCTGACATGGCCCGCGTGGGCGGCGCTCGTGCTGACGCTGATCCTTGCGCGGCTGTTCCCTGCTTGGTGTGTGCGTTGGCAGTTTCTGCCCTTTATCATCGGCATGGTCTTTCTCGGCCTACCACACGGAGCGCTGGACCACCTAGCCCCACTCCGCCTGCTCCACCGGCGGCTGACCTGGCGATATTTGGTACTCTTCGTGCTGGGGTATGGGGCATTGGTCGTTGTCTACCTGGTCTTCTGGCGGTTCTGGCCGGGGGGGGCTTTGGTGGCGTTCCTGCTACTGTCGTGGCTGCATTGGGGGCAGGGCGACGCCTACTTCCTTCAAGTGTTTGCGGGCCAGGCCCATCCAAGTTCAGCGGCTGAACGGCTTTTGGTATGGGCCGTGCGCGGTGGGCTGCCAATCGTGCTGCCCGTGCTGGCGTTTCCTCTCATCTTTACCCAGGTGGCGGAGGGTATCCTGGGCTGGTACGGGCCATCCGGGGGCTGGGTGTTAGCGGGGCCTCTACGGGCCGTAGGTCTGGCCCTGTTTGGAGCGATACTGGTGACGTACCTGGGGAGGTCATGGCGGCGGGACCGGAAGGCGTTCGGCCTGGACGTCGGGGAGACGATATTGCTCCTCACCTACTTCTGGCTTGTGCCGCCCATTCTGGCGGTCGGCGTTTACTTCTGCGTCTGGCACTCTGCCCGGCATGTGGGGAGGCTGACGCTGCTGGACTCGCGGCCGGACGAGCCGTTGTCACGATGCCTAGCAAGACAAGCGATCCAGGCGCTGCCGATGACGCTGGGGGCGCTGGCACTGCTGGCAGGGCTGTTCGTTTGGCACGGTCGGCATCACGTCTCTGCCGAGGATTTCGTGTACCTCTACCTGTCGCTGATCGCAGCACTCACGTTCCCGCACTTCTTACTCGTGCTGTGGATGGACAGGCAGGAACTGGGACAGGATGGTCGCGACACCGTCGTCATCAGCGGGCGGGGCGATCCGGTCCGCGAGGGCCTTTAGTTCGGTCCGGCCGTTTTCCATCACGATTGCTAACCCTGCCCATTCCAGCATCGGCAGATCATTGTAGGAGTCGCCGAAGGCAACGCAGTCTTGGGCGGAGAGACCCAATCGCCGAGCAGTCTCTGCCAAGGCAACCCCTTTGTTGACGCGCGGGTCCATGAACTCCAGATATTCATCTTCTGTCTTGGTAACATAGAGCGTGTCGCCGAACTCGGCCTGGAAGCGAACTAGGAGGCGCTCTGTCGCTTCGGGCGTGTCAATCAGCAGGAGTTTGGTCGGCTGCTCCCCGTCGAAGCGGCTCAGGTCGCCAGTGACATGGGGGACACTGCCCGTCCGCTTCTGATACAATCGTGCCCAAGGCGTATCGGTGCGGACGTATAGCTCGTCGTTGAGATAGTAGTTCAGATGACAGCCGTGGGCGGCACAGAAGGCAACGATGGTTTGGGAAGCGTCGGCGGGAAGGGGCTGGTGGAACCAGGTGTCGCCCGCGTGGGTGCGGATCATGGCTCCGTTGTAGGCGATGATGGGGGACTGGGGCGGCAGACCGATCTCGCGGGAGAAGGCGTCAATAGTCGCCCAGCGACGTCCAGAGGCAAGAACGATTGTCATGCCCACGTCAGACGCCCGCATAACCATCTGGGCGTTAGCGACGCTGAGGGCGTGCGTTTCGCCGTTGAGCAGAGTCCCGTCTAGATCGATGGCGACAAGTTTGTAGGGCAGTATCAAAAGAGGGTCATTTTCGGCTCGGCCTTCGCCGTCTTGGCCCGGTCACGGGCGGCCATCAGGTCGTTGATCAGGTACTGCCGGGCCTGGTCGTAAGCCTCACCCTCCTGGCGCAGAATGTAAGCGGGGTGCAGGGCGGCCATCGCATGGCGGACGTACTTGCTTTCAAACCACTGGCCGCGCTCCTGGGTCATCTTGAAGTTCTTGTGAATGACGGTGTTTGCGGCAGGGGCGCCGAGGCAGAGTATAACCAGGGGCTGAATCACGGCGATCTGCTTCTCCAGCCACAGAGGGACACACGCACCGACCTCGTCCGCGCGGGGTGGACGGTTCTTGATCCGGCCCGCCTCTTCCAGTGTCGCGCGGCACTTGACGACATTGGTGAGGTAAATGTGCTTACGAAGCATTCCGGCTTCGCGCAGACACTCATCGAGCAGGGTTCCCGCGCGGCCGACGAACGGCAGGCCCGTCGCGTCCTCGTTTTGCCCAGGCCCCTCCCCAATCAGCATCAGTGGGCTGTCCGCATTGCCGTCCCCGAAGACGACTTTGGCGCGGGTCTCCCCCAGATCACAAGAGAGACAAATGCTCGCCCGCTCCGCCATTTCTAAGATGAGACGGCCTTTCTCACTCATCCCCCGGCCCTTCCTATTCCGACGTCCAAGCCTCGCGCAGCTTCAGGCAGGAGTTTTCCAGTGCGTCCGGCAGCACCTTGACGTCCGCCAGGGTCGGCATGAAGTTAGTGTCGCCGTTCCAGCGTGGGACGACGTGCAGGTGTAAATGATCGGCGATTCCCGCGCCCGCCGCCGTTCCGAGATTCATACCTAGATTGAAGCCGTCGGGATGCATAGCCCGGCCCAAAGCCGCCTGTGCCTGCTTTGCGAGCGTCAACAGCTCTAGGGAGGCGTCGTTGTCCAAGTCGGCCAGTTGTGCGGTGTGCAGGTACGGGAGGACCATCAAGTGCCCGTTATTGTAGGGAAACAGGTTGAGCAGGACGAACGCGGCCCGGCCCCGGTGGACAATGAGATTGGCGACATCGTCCGAGGAGGCCGCTTTGTCACAGAACACGCAGCCGGTCGCGTCGGGCGAGGGCTTCTGAGGCTGGTCCATGTAGGCCATGCGCCAGGGCGCATAAAGTCGGTCCATTGAGGCACCCCAGGCAAAAGAAAGTCTTCCTCCGGCCTCTTGACCTCGGGAAGACATACCAATAAGAACAGTGAACAGATATTGACGCTACGCAGAATCGAACTGCGGCTTTTGCCGTGAGAGGGCAATGTCCTAACCGTTAAACGATAGCGCCGTTGTTGTGAGCGTCCTAGGCATTCGCCTTTGGCGTCACGGAAGGTATAATACCCAATGACGTCGAACTTGTCAAGACCCGGAGGCTGAGAGGCGTAAATTTTGGCGAAGCGGAAGCGATATGAAGACGTAATGCTGCTGGCGGCGGGCGAAGAGGTGCCGGGGCATCACGTCCGCTATGTAATCGAGCGCATGGTCGGGCTAGGCGCGTATGGGGCCGTCTACTCCGCCCTAGACCCGTCCACTCCCGGACGCCAGGTCGCGCTCAAGGAATTTTTCCCCGCCCGCACCCCCCGCGACCACGCCCCGCTTCAGGCGCTCTTTGACCGTGAGCGGATGGTCGGCCAGCAGGCCAGCCCCCACCCCCTCATGCCGACGTTCTACGAGGCGTTCCAGAGCGACGGCCACTATTACATCGCTCAGGAGTTCATTCACGGTTCCACCCTAGATCAGATTATTGCCCGGCAGCATCCTCTCGCGCGAGATTGGACGCTGAAGTGGTCCGTCAGCCTCTGCGACGCCCTGGCTTATCTGCACGCCCGCCAAATCGTCCACCACGATCTCAAGCCAGCCAACATCCGCATCACCCCGCAGGGACATCTCGTGCTGCTGGACTTTGGGGCGGCCCAGTACTTCGGCAAGGGGCATGAGAAGGATGTGCCTATCGAGCTTTACGGGACCGAGGGTTATCTTCCGCCCGAACTCGAGGCCGATGGGCAGTGGATCGCGGACATTCGCACGGACATCTTTGCCCTTGGGTGTATCCTTTACGAGATGATTGCTGGGGTCGCGCCCGATCAGGAGCAGATCAATGAGCGATCCATGTATGTGACTAACTCCTTGATTCAGAGGCCCAATGCCGATCTAGGGTTAGTGAAGCTGATCAATAGGGCCATCTCATACAACACCGACTACCGGTATGCGACGGCGGGCGATTTCTTGGATGAACTACGGGAGGTCGCGCCGCCTGTCCTGCTGGTCACCCGGAAGCACCTGAGGTTCGGGGAAGTCACACGCGGCCGAACGGTCCCGCCGATGTCGGTGACGCTTTACAACGCCGGCGGCGGCGAGATACAGGGGGAGATCCTGGCGCGTGCGCCCTGGATCACGGCCTCACAGCAACGATTCGCCGAGAACTCAGCCGAAATAAGCGTCACTGTTGACCCAAACAGAACACCGGATCGGGGAAAGATAACACTGGGACGATTGGAGATCATTAGTGATGACCGGCGCGATGGTGACGGGAACGTCATCCCCGGCGACAAGTGGTCGGTCGAGTGCAGCATGACAGTCCTGCCGTCGCCGGGACAGATCCGGGTGCAGGAGGATAGCTCAGTGCCTCTCACCCTGGTGGGGCGCAAGGGCCAGACGCTGTTGGGAACGTTCCACCTACAGAACTCCGGAGATATGCCAGTCGAATTCGGGATTAGCCAGAATGAAGTCACGGGGGGAATTGGAAGAGCCGTCGAGGGGTTGACGATCTCACCCGCAGAGGGTGTGATCGCAGCAGGCCAATCGCTGCCGGTCGCCATTTCGGTCCCATCAACCGATCTGCTGGCGGGCAAGTATCAGACGACGCTGACGGCCCGCACCCCATCCCGCCAGGCGGTGACAATCCCAATCAGTTTACAAGTGCAGTCGCCGCTGGATTACTTGAAGGCACGAATTGGCGGACGCTGACACTCAGAGATTCTTGCGGACCTGCTGACCATAGTCCCCAGAGGAGGGAGACGGCGGGGTTTCAGCCTCAACGCTGGTGACGACCCTCTCGCGCGTTTCAGCGATGGCAGCAGCAGCCTGCGCCTTCCAGTCTTCGGTCCGGTCGCCAAACTGGGCGAGAATGCGTTTGCCGGGATCCGTCGCAAACAGCAGAGCAACAGCTCCCAGCGCGGCCCCGATGAGAAGTGCGGCGAGGGCAGCGCCCCCGCTCGGCTGCAATTGGGAGTCTCGGTCGTACATGGCTGGCGTTCCTATTCCACCTCGGTCGCGGCTTGCAGCTCGAACAGGCGTGACATACTCTGAGCACGCTCCACAAGCTCGCGCGTCACGGTCTGCCCTTTGCGGATGAGGGGAAAGCCGAAGTAGCCCAAAACGTCCCGATGCGCGACTCGGCCAACGATCGGGTCTACGTAGCCGACGATGCTGCCGCTCTCAGGCAGGGCGGCGATATTCTGGGTGGACGTATCCGGCGCGCTGGTCGGGGTTCCGGTGACTTTAGCCATAGGTCCTTTGTCTCTTGTCTCAGGGGGGGTAAGAGTCGGCTTACAAGTCGTTGAGGGTGTAAGCCAGCGTCATTATAGTATCGAAGCGGCCAAGCTTCAGCACCCGCTCGGGCTGTCGGCCCGGCGTCAGCAGGATGTTCAGCGTTCGGCCTTCCGGGGACAGCATTTTCCGAGCCTCCACCAAAAGGGCCAGGCCAGCGCTGTCGATAAAGTCTACACGGCTCAAGTCTACGATGACCGGAGATTTCGCCGCCCCATGCACGGCGGCCATTAGGTTCTCTCGAAGTTGAGGAGCGGTCGTCAGATCTACCTCGCCTACGGCTTCTACGATGCTTCCCTTCACGTCCTGCCGACGATTGACAATTAGTTGCGCTGCGTTCAAGGCTGAATAACTCCCGCGTTGGTTGTTCCCACTACGTTACCGGCAAATTATACCTGAAAATGCAGGAATCAATGCCAAGGCCGCGAATGTTAAGGCCATCATGAGTGTTTCCCTCACCTGGTTCGGCCACGCCGCCTTTCTGCTGGAAGCCGAAGGCATGCGCGTCCTGCTGGACCCCTACCGTACGCCTGACGTCGGCAATTATGCTCCTATTGACGTCTCCGCAAACGTCGTTCTGGTCAGCCATCTCAACCCGAAGTACCACAGCCATTGGGAGGCCGGTTTGGGTGACCCGATCCGGCTGAATGGGCTAGACTTCGCCGACGATCCTGCCGGGGCGGAGGCACTTGGGATTCGGTTCAGGGCCATTCGTGTCTGGGAGTCGCCGGCGCGGGAGGAGCCTGTGACCATGACCTGCTTCACGATGGGCGGCGTCTCGGTCTGCCACTCGGGCGATCTTGGGCATGCCCTCACGGAAGCCGAGGCCGCACCGGTACGAGGGGTGGACGTCTTTTTGGCCGTCGCAGGCGGACCGCCAACGGTTGCTCTGCCGGACCTCAAAGCTGCCATTGACCTGATCCGGCCCAAGATCGTCATCCCGATGCACTATCAGAACGGTAAAGTTAACCTCCCCCTACGGCCCATCAGTGACTTTTTGGCGCTGTTTGCGCCGTCTCAGATCGTTCTTCACCCAAGCCCGACTCTGGAGATCTCGGCGGACGCGCTGCCGTCCGAGACGCGGGTGGTGGTGATGCCGTCGGCGCGTTAGGTGGTCGGCAACAGCACCCGTAGTATGTCTCGCCCATCCTGGCGCCATGACAGCGGCGGCGCTTGCATCTCGCCGGGGGCACAGAGGTAGGACATGCAGGGCAGGTAGTCCTGAGCGTCACCAGCGAGGGCGCAGCCTTGGAGGCGGGCGGCGACGCGGGCAACCGCTTCGGGCAGATCGGCCAGGGTGGGCAGCGGCTGGACCGAGACGACGCCGAACGTCGAAGATGGGGCGAACTCGGTTTCAGGTCGGGCGATGACGGTCCAGCGCAAAGAGGGGTCCTCCCAGAGACGGTTGCCCTCCCCCATGTGACCCAGCAGGCGGGCCTCACGGACAGTCATGGCGGCTTGCGCGGCCCGGGCGGGCAACGGGTACACAACGGCGGTCTTCTTCAAGGCCTCCGCGAGCAGAGCCGCAAACTCCTCGCTCTGAGCACGCTCCCCCTCCACGAAGATCGTCTGCGGCGAGAGGCAGCCGCCCTGGTCGTACAGCAGGACATCTCGCGCCAGGCCCAGAGCGGCCTCAGCCGTCCCCTGCCCTTCAGGCACAACGGCGAACGAGACGCGGTGTCCGTAGCCAATGAAAGGCTTGTTCGGGGGGCACAGGCTTTGCAGGGCGTTCAGCGTTTCGTCGCTGCCGTGTGCCATGACTATGTCCGCGCCCCGGCACAGGGCCTTATCCAAAGCATGCGTCCCTCCGGACCACTGAGCCAGAGAGACGCATTCGGCCAGAGCGGGCGAGACGTCGGCCAGGCTTTCGACGAAGAGCCGCCCCCAGAGCGCAGCCGGGCCGGATGGCAGTTTGACGAACGAAGTGCTGCGGACGAGCAGAGCGCGAATGATGCTCACCCAGGTCAGCAGCGGTGTGTTGCCCGCGATGATGTGACCGACCACCGGATAGCCAGCGCCATCTTTCGCTCCCTCAGACTCAATCAGCCGCCAGAGAGCCTCTGGGCATAGTGAGTCCAAGAGGGCGTCTAAACTCACCCACACCATCGCAAACGGGAATGGCTCCTGCCACTCTTCCGCCCGGTGACGGAGCGCATACGTCGGGTCGCGCCATCGCTCGGCCATCTCGGCGAGATGCCCGACAACTTTCTCCTGCGGCATAGGCGCCAATACCTCACGGTGCGCCTGTCGGAGCCGGGCGAATGCGCCTTCAATGTCGGCTACCGACTCGCCCATAGCTCCTCCACGGTCAGCGAGCAGCCCCGAACTTCCGCCTCGGCCGCCCGACCATGCAGGATAAAGCCATCCGGCGTCAGCGTCCCTCGGTCCTGCGTTTGCAAAGCCAGTACAGAATTGAAGTTCGCCAGGTCGTAGTGCCGCAGCAGGCCAGGCATGCCGGGCGGGGCGTCTTCCCCAGTCACGGGGTCAATGGCGCGGGTACGGACCCAATGCGGTCCGCGTTTAACGGGGTCCAGCCCTCTTCCGTAGAACTGGGAGGCCATCTCGGACATCCCGTATTCGCTCATGCAATGCGCTTCGGCTACGCCTAGACGATTCTGAAACAGACCATACAACTCGTCGCGCGGCACCTCGCGCGTCCGCCCCTTGAAGCCACCCGTCTCCACGACGAC
>JAYTRQ010000532.1:0-3867 GCA_043746125.1 Armatimonadota bacterium
TTGCTGAAGCAAGGGGCTTCTTGTTTCAACGAGCGTCCTTGCTATTCTGCGTGAGCAGATAGTAGAGGGACACTCTCCACAAGCGTTTCGGAACCCGAAGGTTCCACGCTCTCGTATGCCCTACGATACGTCTCTTTGAGCGATGCCAGTCCAAGGCGCAGGATATTCTTCGCAGCATTCTCGTCCCTGTCTAGGACGCACCCGCACGGACAAGCGTGTGTACGCTCCGAAAGAGACTTCCTGACACGGTTGCCGCAGGAGGAACAGTCCTGGCTCGTATAGTGGGGAGGAACCTTGACCACAGGCTTTCCGAACACTTTGCCGTAGTAGAGGAGCCAGTTCCCGAACTGGCTCCAGGCGGCATCATGAATGGACTTTGCCAGGTGGCGGTTTCGCACCAGGTTCTGCACTTTGAGGTCTTCCAGAGCCACGAAGTCGCTGGACTTCACAACGCACCTTGCCGCTTTCACGACAAAGTCTTTACGCTGGCGGGAAACCGTCAGGTGGCGACGCGAGACTTTCACTCTCGCCTTGCGGCGGTTGCGACTGCCTTTCGTCTTGCGCGAGAGCCGTCGCTGCTCTCGTTTGAGTTGTTTCTCTGCCTTCCGCAGAAACTTTGGGCCGCCTGCTTTCTGCCCATCGCTGTCGGTGTAGAAAGAAGCCAAGCCCATATCCAAACCAAGCATCTTGCCTGTGAGTTCGGTTGGCTCTGAGCGGTCTACATCAATGCAGAACTGAACAAAGTACAGATCGGCTTTACGGACGATGCGGACTCGTTTGACTAACTTGAGATCATAGGCGCACAAGTCCTGCGTCCCCATGAGTTTGACTTCGCCAATGCCGAGATTGTCCGTAAACGTGATGCGCCTTCTGTCGGCAGACAATTTCCAGCCCGTCGTTTTGTACTCGACTGAACGATTGTCTTTCTGGAACTTGGGCTTCCTGAGTTTCCTGCCGCTCTTGTCGGCTCTCAGAAAGCGTCCGATGCCGTAGGCGGTGCGTTCCGCTGCCGCCTGCCTCGCCTGCGAGTTGAGGGCATTTGCAAACGGATACTCTTTGGCAAGGACGGCGCAATACTTGTTCAGGTCGTACTGCCGTGCGCCCGTGTCCATCCAGAGGCGCAGTGTCTTGTTTCGGACGAATTAAGTCGTGCGTATTGCCTCAGCGATGCGCTGTTCCTGCGGCTTTTTGGCGACAAGTTTGTATTCTAAAACGAGCATGATTAGAGACCATGATTAGAGACCATGATTAGAGACTAAGTTTTCTATAACAATTAGACTATATCCTGCACAGAAACGCAAGGCTTTACTCTGTCGACTTCGGAAACTCTGTCGACTTCGGAAAGGCGACGCGCTTATATCCCCGTAGATAAATCAAGGGGTCTTACGCGCATTACGATAAGGGCCGGCGGCTTTGTCGCCGGCCCTTCGTGTGGCTTCTAGAGGCCCAATCGCCAGCGGAGGATGCCGCCGGAGAAGGCGTCTTGGAGCTGCACCTCTACGCGCCAGGACGAGGCCGAGACGGGCGCGAACGCAACGCGATTGTAGGCATTGGGAGAGACGCCGTAAGCCCCCACCGCGTCTACAGGCTTCCACGTGTCGCCGTCTTTGTAGGTCAGACGCCAGGACTTAGGGACGCGGCACTGGCCGCTGCCGCTGTCGTCAAACCAGTAGACTGAAGCGGAGGAGAGCCGCTTTGGCTTGGACTGGTCGTACTGCACCCATTCCGGCGTCCCCCTATGGTCCCACCAGGTGAAGCGTGGCGTTGCCCCGTCACCGGAAGCTTTCGGCTCGGACGGATCGCTGAGGGCGTCCAGCGCATCGTGCTCATGCGAGGCGCTCGCGGCCATCGCCGGGCGGGCCTGCCACTCGCGCGCGGACGAGCTGCCGATGGTCGGGAACGAAGTCAGGCGCAGGCGGGCCGCACCCATCGGGATCAGCGTCACCGTCTCGTCCGGCTCGTCCGAGCGAACTGGGCTGGGCTGAAGCGGTGTGATGACGCGCTTCGAGTCCATCTGCCAGTGAGGGATCTTTCTGGCTTTGGCCTTCAGCGTGATCGGCGTCGTGGCATGTGTCCACGGGTTGGCGGCGACCGGGCCGCCCTTATGGGAAACGTCGAACGAGTGTGCGGGGTTATTTTCGTCGAGGATCAGACCGTAGTTCCAGGGGGTCTCCGGGTAGACGGCATACTCGGGCCACTGTTCCGTCCCGGCGTAGCGGTCCCATTTCTCCCCGATTTGGAGCGAGTAGGACAGCGGACCGCGATCTATGGAGACAGCGTTCTGGCTAGTGGTCCACCGACGGACGCGCACGGACATGGGCAGGTGCAGGGCGATCGTGTCGCCATCCTTCCAGGTGCGGCTGACAATCAGATAGGAGCTTGGGCCGGGCTGGGCGGCGACTGGCTTGCCGTTGACGCGCACGGTCGCCGCGTCGCACCAGCGGGGGATACGCAGGTATAGCGGGAACGACACGGGCTTGGGCGTCGCAATCGCCAGGTTTACCATGTCACCGAAGGGATACTCGGTCTTCTGGGAGATAGTGACGGAGGTCCCATCGCCGACACGGGCGGTGACGTTGGAGGCGGCGTAGAGGTTTGCGGCCAGGCCGCTGTCGGCCGTCGCATGCCATAGGTTTTCGGCGTAGTAGGGCCAGGCCATGCCGTAGTTGTGCGGGCAGCAGCGGTAGTTGTGGACGCCGGGCACATACGCTTGCATCGGCCAGTCGTTGTCAAAGTCCCCGCCCTTCGGCGTGTTGTCTATCTGTGCCACGTTCATGGACGTGACGTAGTGCATCGCCCGCTGCTCGGGATCGTAGGAAGCCGGCAGCATATTGAAGGCGATTTCCTCGCAACGGTCCATCCAGATCGGGTCGCCGGAGAGGCGGGTGAGAATCTGGAACGAGAGCATGTATTCGGCGATGCCGCAGGTCTCGAAGCCCTGGCGCGGGTCGCGGAAGCCGTGCCGGGCGTTCTCGTCCCCGGCGAAGCCACCACCGGCCATCTGGCCGAACTCAGCCATCATGTCGTCGTACTGCCGCTTGGTTGCCCGCAGGAACTTCGGATCGCGGCCAAGTATCCCGTACTGCGCCGGTTCGCGGAAGCCCTGGGAGAAGTTGACGTTGTGCAGGTTCGGGGGGCCATTCGTCCAGTCGTAGGAGTTAGCATGGATCTTATGGACGAGGTCAATCAGGGACGCATCGCCGGTGCGGTTGTAGAGCCAGTAGACGCTGTCTATGTTGTCCGCCCAGCGCACCCCAGCCCAGCTTTTGCCGAACATTTGGGGCCTCTGCGCGTTCTGGAAGGCGAAATACTTGCTGAGGAAAGGCAGGACGTCCGGGTCGGACGTCACCTCATAGTAGGAACGGATGGCATACAGGGCGGGCATGTGCGGCCAGAAGTCCGGGTCGCCGTCGAGGGCAGTCCGTGCGCTTTTGGGGCCAAACCAGCCATCGGGCTGCTGGCTGGCGATCATGCCTTTGATCCACTTTTCGGCCAGGGCGATCGTCTTCTTGTCCCCGGTGACGTAGCCCAGGTCGGTCAGACCGCGCAGCCAGTAGGTCACTTCCTCCCAACCTGAATTGGAAGTCGGGTCTACCCAGCCATTGCCTTCATACTTGAGGTAATCGGAGACTTCCGGGTAGCGCCCACAGATGCCATCCACCTGCAAATCCAACTGATGGCGCAGCCATCCCTTCGGCTCGATGCTGCCGACGGGCAGTTTCAGAAACGCGGACGGCGCGAGTGGGGCGCGGCTGGGGGTATAAAAACCGCCAGGCACACCCGCCTGAGCGACACGAACGCTTTGAACTTCATCGCGCGAGGCATCGGCGGGGCGAGCCAATGAGGCCGCGCCTAGGGCAGCGCCGC
>JAYTRQ010000533.1:0-3845 GCA_043746125.1 Armatimonadota bacterium
GCTCTTGGCACGGATCAGCATCTCCAGGAAGTGCTCGTTCTTGGTCTTGCCGTCCGTCTCCGGGGAATAGATGCGGAAGTCGATCGGGAAGAAGTCGTCGGCCTTGCCGTTCGTGTGTAGCAGATTGACCACGCCGATGCCACGCACCAGGCCGCCCTCGGCCCCGCTGTATTGGAGCTTGACCAGCTCGATCTTGCGCGAGTATTGCTTGTTCTGCACGCTGTCATTGACGATAAGATAGCTGTCGGGGCTGTCTTGGAGCAGAGGGGCCACGACTTCCCAGAGGCGGCGGGGCGTGAGCTTCTCACGGCGCAGGTAGTCGCTGATGGCATCGTGACTGGTGGCCGCCTCGCCTTCCAGATGGTCGGCCAGGTGGGTGCAGGTATAGTTGCGGGGCGTGGCGACCAGGTATTCGATGTACTGCTGCTTGGTCATGAGTGGTTGTACGCAAATGAGCGAGCGAAAGTCCTATATACCTGAAGGGCTTGAATATCGTGCCTTCGGAAAGGCACGGGGCTATCCATCCCGCCCATAAATGGATGGGCCTTTCGCCCTATTTGGTAAAGTCTGGTCGTGATGGCCGCCGTGATTAACCTCTCTCAGAAGGAGTCGTCCACCACCGTAGCGAATAGCGAATAGGTGGAGGCATCAGGCTCTCATAATGTCCCATCACGTCGCGAAAGGCCTACTACTATGCCGCTTCGTTTCCTTACAACTGCCCGTCCGTGTTATCTCCCCGCTCTGGCGGCACTAGCCCTGCTTTGCGTTTGCCCGTCGCTATTGGCACAGTCGCCTGCGGTTGCCGATGCAACTTCTGCCAATGAAGCGGGCGCACACTTTCCCCGTGCTAAAGCACTCGCGGCAGAGTATCAATGGACATTGCCATTTTGGAATACAAGGCAGTCTATGCTTGCGACAAAACCGCACGACCAAAGGGTGCGGCTACGGAATTAAATAATATCGGGTTAGATTTCGATAGTATGAGTCCTCCTTGCACAGTGCTGACCTACTTTCAGTAGGCATTGCAATCGCCAGACAAGTCAGTGACCGAGCAGGCGGTGCGGCGAAATACAGGGATAAGAAAGGGCGGTCCGACCCTCTGGCGTCTGATGTGACGGAAGCAGGGTTGGAAATACACATGACAACACGAATGAAGATCACCTTGGAAGTCCCGGAGGGCCACCGGTTTGTGCCTATGGTTCGGGAGATAGCGCGCACCCTCCTCAAGCACCATGACGCCTCCCCTGCAGACATCGACCGCGTCGAGGTTATCCTGGGGGAACTCTGCTCGAACGTGACGCGGCACGCGCAGTCCAGGATGGGCTGCTACCTCGTCACGCTGGAACACCACGGGAACCATGCGGTAGTGATCGTCACCGATACCGGTAAAGGCCTGAACCGTGATCAGGTTGCCGAGGTGGGCACGGCCCGCGTGGACGAGGACGGCTCGGAACGATTCGGTGGCTTCGGGCTTCAGATCGTGGATGGTTTGGCGGATCACGTCGAGTACGGGAAGACCGACCCACAAGGCACGACGGTTCGGGCCAAGATGCTCTTGACCCCGGAGGCTCACAGGGCCTGCGCTCCGGGGCGGTCAGGCCCGCCGAGCGAAAGCGGCGACAGCACAGGAATCAGACACAGGGCCGACCATTCTCTTCCTAGCCAACCCCATCACGCACCGTCCGCACTAGAGGCCGCTCACGCCGCCCAGGAACGCGCTGAGCATATCGCCGACGCACTCAAAATCTCGGAACTGCGCTACCGACGTCTGTTCGAGACCGCCCGCGACGGTATCCTGATCCTCGACCCACAGACGGGCCAGATCACCGGCGCCAATCCCTTCATGGAGGAACTGCTGGGCTACAGTCACGCGGAGTTCCTGGGCAAGGAACTCTGGGAGATCGGCCTGCTCAGGAACAAGGACGCGAGCCAAGAGGCGTTCCATCACCTGCAGCGGGATCACTACATCCACTTTGAGAACCTACCGCTGGAGACTCGCCGAGGCGAGCGGCGCGAGGTGGAGTTTGTCAGCAACCTCTACCGCGAAAATGGGCACACCGTCATCCAGTGCAACATCCACGACACCACTGAGCGCAAGAAGATGCAATCCTCCCTGACTGAACGGGAGGCCCAATTCCGCACACTTTATGAAACCATGCCTCTGGGCATCCTCTACCAGGATACAGCGGGGATACTGACCTCAGCCAATCCTGCCGCCCTGCGGATTTTGGGCTTGACTCCCGGGAATTTGGAGGAATATCGATCCACCGACCTGCGCTGGAAGGCAGTGCATGAGGACGGCACCTCCTATCCAAGTGATCAGCATCCGCCAATGGAGGCATTGAGAACGGGCCAGCCCGTGCTGGGCGTTGTGATGGGCGTCTTCAACCCGGTCCTGAACGAGACGCGCTGGCTCCGTGTGAACAGTGTGCCGCAGTTCCATCCTGGAGAGGCCCGACCGTATGAGGTGTATTCCACGTTTGAGGAAATCTCCAAGTGCAAGCAAGAGGAGGAGCAGATAAGGCTGCTGGCGGCGGCGGTCGAGAACGATGTGATCCTGATCACTGAGGCCGAGCCGATAGACCAGCCTGGACCGCGCGTCGTTTACGTCAACGACGCCTTCACGCGCATGACGGGCTACACGCGGGAGGAGGTACTGGGCAAGACGCCGCGTATTCTCCAGGGACCGGGAACGAACCCTGAGACGTGCGCTTTCCTGCGCCACAAATTGGCGGCCTGGAAACCCGTCGAGGTCGAGTTGCTCAATTACCGTAAGGACGGCACCCCTTTTTGGGTCCAGCTCAACATCCGTCCCGTGGCCGATGCAAATGGCTGGTACACCCATTGGGTCGCTATCCAGCGCGACATCACCGAGCGCAAGGACGCCGAGAGGCAACTCGCCGCTGCCGCCCTCAAGAACGAGCGCATCGCCGAGACCCTGCAACGTTCCATGCTCCAGACACCCCCGACGGGCAAGTTTCCGGGGGCCACGGTCGAGACGCTCTACATGGCAGCGATGAACGAGTCCGATGTTGGGGGCGACTTTTTCGACGCCTTCGCCTTGGGCACGGGGAGGGTCGCCGTGGTGGTCGGGGACGTCTCAGGCAAGGGACTGGTGGCGGCGGGGCGGACGGCGGAGGTCAAGTACGCGCTACGCGCCTTCCTCCACGCGCACCAGTCCCCCGAGGTGGCCCTGACCCACCTCAACGAATTCATCTACGAGACGCACCGACAGGACGCCGACAGCGGCGAGGCGTTCATCGTGCTGGCACTGGCCGTGCTCAACACCGGGACCGGGGAGGCAACATTCTCCTCGGCGGGCGCGGAGCCGACGCTGATTCTACGGGCGGATGGCACGGTGGAAGCGGTAGAAATCATTGGGATGCCGCTGGGGGTTCATACCGGCTCCCAGTACACGGCACGGACGGCGCACCTGGCGTCCGGGGAGACAGTGCTGATGGCGACGGATGGGATTACGGAGGCAAGGACGGGCCGCAATTTCCTGGGGGTGGCGGGCCTGGAGTCCCTGGCGATTCAGGCAGGGCCGAGCGTGCCGCTTGGGGCTTTGATCCAGGCGGTCTATGACGGGGCACTGGCGTTTGCGGGCGGGGCTTTGCGCGACGACGCCTGCCTCCTAGTAGCCCGCAGGAACTGATCGTCACCGAATTGTGCAGGTCGTCATGGCGTTGTTGCATAAACCGGTGAGGCCCCTCTGCGGCGCTCAACCGGCACTGGAAGTGTCGGTCTACACGGAGGAAGTGCCTCCGGCACTCAAGGTCTCGCAGCCCCGGAGGGGCTTTCTCCGAGTAGACCGGTGTTTTAACACCGGGTTCTTTCACACCGGG
>JAYTRQ010000534.1:0-3844 GCA_043746125.1 Armatimonadota bacterium
TCGGACACCCTGGCCGACCTGCGCTCCGAGATGGTGCTCACTCTGCTGGAAGCGGGCATTGAGGTGGACGTTCATCACCACGAGGTCGGCAGCGCGGGCCAGTGCGAGATCGGCATCAAGTTCGACTCGCTGGTCAAAATGGCCGACAAGCTCTTGATGCACAAGTATATCGTCAAAAACACGGCCGCCCAGAACGGGTACACGGCGACGTTCATGCCGAAGCCGATCTTCCAGGACAATGGCTCAGGGATGCATACGTCCGTCTCCATGTGGAAGGGCAACACCAACATCTTCTACGATGAGAAGGGCTACGGTGGGTTGTCCGAGACGGCCCTCTACTACATCGGCGGCATCCTCAAGCACGCACGGGCTTTGCTCGCCTTTGGCGCAGCCTCCACCAACTCGTATCGCCGGCTCGTGCCCGGCTACGAAGCTCCGATCAATCTGGTCTACTCGGCCCGGAACCGATCCGCCGCCGTCCGCATCCCCATCGCGGGCAGTCCCAAGTCCAAGCGCGTCGAGTTCCGCGCCCCAGACCCAACGGCGAACCCCTATCTCCTTTTTGCGGCGATGGCGATGGCGGGGATAGACGGCATCCAGAACAAGATCCAGCCGCCTCCACCCATTGACAAGGACATCTACGAGCTGGCGCCCGAAGAGAAGAAGGGCATCGCGCAGACGCCCAGTAGCCTCTCCGAATCGCTCGATGCGCTGGAAGCCGACCACGAGTTCCTGTTGAAAGGGGACGTGTTCACCGAGTCGCTGATCCAGACCTACATTGACTACAAGCGCGTCCGCGAGGTTGAGGGCGTGGCCCTAAGGCCGCATCCGTACGAGTTCTTCCTGTACTACGATGCGTAGACCCAATCCGCCGAAGCAGGTTGACAGGAATCAGCCCTATATGCTAATATAAGTAACCGTTCAGTCCGACGTCGTTGTCAGACTCTCGCTATGAAGCCACGGGCCAAGCATTCTTCCCCGGAAGAGTGTGCGGCCCGTGGCTTTTGTCGTTCGCACCTGTTACAAGAAGGAGAACAAACAGCAGTGAAGTCAACTACCGGGCGACAAGAAGCCATTTCCGCAGTCATCAATTATAAGCCCCTGGTCAACGCTATTGACCTGGAAGGCGAGACCTCCCGGTCCCTCTACGGCACCAACGTCTTCAACGACAAGGTGATGCGCGAGCTGCTCCCCAAGCCCGTCTACAAGTCGCTCCAGAAGACCATCGAGCGCGGCGAGAAGCTCGACCCTATGGTCGCTGACGCGGTCGCTTCGGCCATGAAGATCTGGGCGCTGGAGAAGGCGGCCACCCACTTCACGCATGTCTTTTATCCATTGACCGGGCTGACGGCGGAGAAACACGATAGCTTTTTCGACCCGGATGGGTCCGGCGGCACCATCGCCCAATTTTCTGGGAGTGCACTGATCCAGGCGGAGCCGGATGCTTCCAGCTTCCCGTCGGGCGGCATCCGCTCCACCTTTGAGGCACGTGGTTACACGGCGTGGGACGTCACCAGCCCGGCCTATGTGTATGAGAACCCCAACGGTAATACTCTTTGTATCCCGACCGTCTTCATCTCCTGGACCGGGGAGGCACTGGACCATAAGACGCCTCTGCTGCGCTCCATGCAGGCGCTCAACGTGCAGGCACAACGCGTCCTGAAGCTTTTCGGCCATAGTGAGCCCGGCATGGTTATCGCATCGGCGGGGCCGGAGCAGGAATACTTTCTGATCGACCGCAACTTCTTTTTCGCCCGGCCAGACCTTCTCAACGCCGGGCGGACGCTCTTCGGCGCCAAGCCACCCAAAGGTCAAGAGTTTGAAGATCACTACTTCGGCGCGATCCCCGAGCGCGTTTTGGCCTTTATGATGGAGGCAGAACACGAGTTCTACAAACAGGGCATCCCCATCAAGACCCGCCATAACGAGGTCGCGCCAGGCCAGTTCGAGATTGCGCCGGTCTACGAAAGCGCGAACCTTGGGCACGATCACCAGCACATCATCATGCAGCAGCTCCAGCGGGTCGCTACCAAATACGGCATGGCCTGCCTGCTGCACGAGAAGCCGTTTGCGGGTGTGAACGGCTCCGGCAAGCACGTCAACTGGTCTCTTGGCTGCAAGCTCGGCAACCTGCTCGATCCGGGCGATAGCCCGCACGAGAACGCCCAATTCCTGGTCTTTTGCCTCGCCACTATCCGGGCGGTCCATAAGTATGCGACACTGCTGCGGGCCTCCGTCGCCTCCGCCTCGAACGACCACCGGCTTGGTGCCAACGAAGCGCCACCGGCAATCATGTCCATCTTCCTCGGCGAACAGCTTGAGGACGTGTTCAACCAACTGAAGGCGGGCGAGGCCAGTAGTTCGAAGAAGTCCGGCACACTGACGATTGGGGTGGACACGCTGCCCGTCCTGCCGCGCCACGCTGGCGACCGGAACCGCACCAGCCCGTTCGCCTTCACCGGCAACCGGTTCGAGTTCCGCGCTGTCGGGTCCAGCCAATCTATCGCCTGGCCGCTCGTGGTGATGAACTGTGTCGTGGCCGATTCACTCGACTTCGTCGCGACCGAGCTTGAGAAGGAGATGGCGGGCGATTCGAGCAGGCTGAATGAGGCGGTCCAGAAGGTACTTCAGGGCATCGCCGTGGAGCACAATGCCGTCGTCTTCGGCGGCAACGGTTACTCCTCAGACTGGCACCAGGAAGCCGAAAGGCGAGGCCTGCCGAACCTGCGGAACACCCTCGACGCGCTACCGGCTCTGACCGACCCGGCGAACATCGCCGTGCTCGGCAAATACGGGGTCCTTTCCCCTCGTGAGGTCCAGAGCCGTTACGAGATCTACGTGGAACGCTATTGCCTTGACGTCAACACGGAGGCGCAGCTCGCTCTGGAAATCGCGAAGACCAAAATTCTACCAGCCGCATTGACCTATCAAACGCAGCTCTCATCGCTTGCCCTCAACCTCAAATCTCTCGGGAAAGAGCCGAGCACTGCGCTCCTGGACAGCGTTCTTTCGCTGACAGCCGACCTTGAGGCGGGTATCGTCCGACTGGAACATGAGCTGGGCCATGAGGCCGGCGACGATACGATGGCCCACGCGCTGCACTTCCGAGACAAGGTTCTTCCGGCCATGTCCCAAATTCGTGTTGCGGCCGATGCCCTGGAAGGCATAGTCTCCGACGAGTTGTGGCCGCTTCCGACCTATCAAGAGATGCTGTTCATCAAGTAGCTTTTCGCCTGCACCTCGGCCCGCCGCCCACGCTGATCCCCCAGCGCCGGGAGGCGGGCATCCCTCATCACTCTCCCACTGGTCTCAGAAGCTTCAAATAGAAGACAGGAAGTGGATGCGCGTCTGAGATGGGTTGGGCGCATCTATCTGCACGGACGTCACGTTGCCATCGGAATCTCGGGCGACGCTGACCTGAGTTGGGCTGGGGATCGTGTGTGAGACGGCCGCGTCTTCATCCTGTCCAGCCATGATAGTAATTGACCCCGCATCCCGACCTTTCGTGTTAAGTTGGATGCCGAGCAGTGGGAGGCCGGAGATCAGTGGCACGTCGGCCAGATCATTACTCCGTACCGTCACGTCTACTAAACCCTCCTCAAACTCACGGCTCAGGTCGTCGAAGAAGTCAGCCCATTCCTCATGGGGTAGTCCTTGTGTGTCCATCAGTATTATCTCCTTGTAGTTTCGTCTGGTTCCCCCGTTGTTCCCGGCAAACAGTGGCGGCAAACGGGCAGGGCGCCTAACAGGGCGATTGCACGTTAAGGGAAAGTGTGGTAGGGTAAAGCATCTTCCCTCGGAGGCTGCCGATGCCCTTGCCCGTTGCCAGACTCGTGGCCGATCA
>JAYTRQ010000535.1:0-3840 GCA_043746125.1 Armatimonadota bacterium
TCTCCCTACTTGAAGGCCGGACGCAGCTCGTCCGCAAGTGCGAGGCGCTGCCGGTGGAAAGCGTCGTCCGGGGCTACCTGGACGGCTCCGCCTGGAAGGAATACCAGACGCTTTTCGCCCACGGCGGCGAGGTCAAGCTGTACGACACCCCCGTCCCGGTCGGCTTGCGTCAGGGGGAGAAGCTCCCTGCCCCACTGTGGACGCCCGCGACAAAAGCGCACACGGGGCATGATATGAACGTGTCGCCAGCGGTGGCTACGGAAATCCTCGGTGCAGACACGGCCCGCGAAGTGGCCGACAAAAGCCTGGCCCTTTACACCTTCGCCCGCGATTACGCGGCCGAGCGGGGCATGATCATCGCGGATACCAAGTTCGAGTTCGGGCGCCTCGACGGCCGGATCATCTTGATAGACGAGGCCCTGACTCCCGATTCGTCCCGCTTCTGGGAAGCGTCTCAGTACCGGCCCGGACGCGCCCAGGCGTCGTTCGACAAGCAGTTCGTCCGCGATTATCTGGAGACGCTGGACTGGGACAAGACCGACCCTGGCCCCGCCCTGCCGCCGGAGATCGTGGAGAAGACGGCGGCCAAGTATCGTGAGGCTTACCAGAGGCTGACGGGCGAGGAACTGGCGTGATGGACTTTCCGCGGTTGCTGACGGAGCATGGGGCGGCGTCGCTGGACAAGCAATATTGCCTCGCGGATATGATCGGCAAGAGCGGCTGGCAACTCGACATCAGCGAGGGCAAAGTCACCTTCGGCGGTCGGCAGACGTTCCCAGTACAGATTCTGGGCAGCGAAGCGGAGGCCGCCGGAACCTGGCTGTGGAGTTGGGCGAACGACGGCATCAACCCGCCCACCTCGGCGTTGCAGGCCGCGACACAGCTCAGAGAGTACGGCGAGAAGAACGGCGTCCGGGAGTTCACCGAGCCGGAACTGAGCCTGGACCAAGTCGGCGGCCACCCGTTGAGCATGATCGCGTCGGGGGTTTGCAAGGCAGACGCCTACTACCGAGGTCCCTACGACGGCGGCGCGGTATTCCTCCTGCTGTCCGCCCCACCCGTCAAGAAGTACGCCGACGACTCGCCGCTCCGCTTCATCCGCATCGTGAACGACTTTATCCTGGAGTTCCCCTGCGACCCCAAGCAGTCACTTTTAGCCTACGCCAAGTACAAAAATTATCCGGTGATAAAAGACGGGGATGCGCTCGTCACGGCACTGCCCCAGGGGGCACAGGTACGGGCCGCGTTTGACGAACAGGGCCGTTTGGCCGAGATGACAAGCACGTTGACACAGGAGAACGCGGGGGTTTTGGCGGCGAAGAAGCCCTGGTGGAAGCTAGGGAGGGAGACCACCGGGTCGTGACTACCTCATCTGAGAAGCCTGCGGCTGACCGTTCAGCAAACAGAACCCCCACTGGTATACTAACAGCATGAACGTTGCGCTGCCACCCGAGTTGGAGGCATTCGTGCAGGAAAAGGTCAAGGGCGGTGAGTACACGTCCATCAATGAAGTCATTTGTGAGGCGCTGTGTCTGCTCAAAGACCGGAACACCGTAGTAGGGGCTCTTTATGATGGACCGCTCATACAGTCCATCTTCGAGGACTTCTTGAGGCGGCGCGAACAAGAGGCTTCTAAGCATAAAAAGGACATTTTATGAAGTACATCATGATCATCCCGGACGGCATGGCCGATTTTCCCCTATCCGAACTGGGCGGACAGACACCCATGCAGGCGGCCCGAACGCCGAACTTCGACGCCCTGGCTGAAGAGTCTCTGGTCGGGAGCGTCCTTACCGTGCCGGAGGGGATGTATCCCGGCAGTGACGTCGCCAACATGGACCTGCTGGGCTACGACCCGCGGCGCTATTACACGGGGCGCGGGCCGATTGAGGCCGTCGCGATGGACGTCCCCCTGGACGCTGGCGATGTGGCCTTCCGCTGCTCCCTGGTCACGAGTGACGGGACGACGCTGATTGACTATTCCAGCGGGCACATCACGACGGAGGAAGCCGTGCCACTGATCGAGTTAGTGGACCAAAAGCTGGGAAGCGACAAACGTAAGTTCTATCCGGGCGTCCAGTACCGGCACATCATGGCCGAGCGGGGCGGCTCCATTGACCTGAAGACGATCCCGGCCCATGACATCACGGGTAAGCCTCTGGCGGGCTTCTGGCCGGAGGGCGAGGGGGCGGAGCGGCTGCAACAGCTTACCTACGACTCGCTGGAATTGCTAGACGGCCACCCGATCAACAAGCGTCGGCGCGAGGAGGGTAAAAACCCCGGCAACATGATCTGGCTCTGGGGCCAGGGCTTTGCGCCCCACCTACCGAACTTCTTGCAGACCTTCGGCAAGCGCGGCGGCGTCATCACGGCCGTAGACGTCGTCCGCGGCCTGGGCCGGGCGACGGGCTTGCAGATCATCAACGTGCCCGGCGCGACCGGGTATATTGACACGGATTACGCGGCCAAGGCGAACTACGCCCTGACGGCTTTGGATACCCTGGACTTCGTCTACGTCCACATCGAGTCGCCGGACGAGTCGGGCCATGAAGGAAACTTGGACCATAAGCTGCGTGCTATTGAGGACATAGACAAGAAGGTGGTCGGGACTTTGCGAGAGGGTATGAAGAAGAAGGACGAGTACCGTCTGCTGATCGTGCCGGACCACAAGACCCCGATCTCCCTGCGGACGCACGAGGAAGGCCCCGTCCCCTTCCTACTGTACGACTCGCGCAAAGCGCACACAGCCTCCCACTTCCCGTTTGATGAGCGGGCGGTCGTTGAGGCAACCACGCAGGTGGAAGACGGCACCCGGCTCATTCGGATGCTGTTCGCCTAACTTAGAAGTCGCTTAGAAAGCACTGATGTTAATACTCGTGACCGGCGCAGCCGGTAAGATCGGCTCGAAAGTCGTTCTGGAACTCGTCTCGCACGGACATACGGTCCGTGCCCTGGATCGCCGTGCCCTACCGCCTGACGTCCGTGAAGCGTCGGAAGCCGTTTATGCGGATCTGACCGACCCGCTGGCGATGCTGCGGGCGACGGAGGGTTGTGATGCCATCGCGCACATCGCCGCCATTCCTCAGCCATACCCGCCGCCGGACGAAGTCCTGCGGCTCAACGTCATCGGCACGCAGAACGTCTTAGAAGCCGCGATGGCACACGGCATTCCGCGCGTCGTCGTCACCAGCAGCGTCGGGGCGCTCGGTTTTTCGTTCCCGACCCACGAGTGCCTACCCGATTACCTCCCCGTGGACACGGCCCACCCGCGCCGCCCCCAGGACGTCTACGGCCTGTCCAAACTGATGAACGAGGAGAGCGCGGCGGCGGCGGCGCGGCTGTCTGGGATGACCACCATCGTCCTGCGCCCCCCGGCCGTCTGGGACCTGACGCGGGCGAAAAAGCACGGCTGGCTCAGACGCACCCCAGAGCGCACAGGGGAAGACCGAGATAACTCCCTGTGGGGTTACATTGACGTTCACGATCAGGCCATCGCATTCCGGCTGGCTTTGGAGTCGGATCTGACCGGCCACCACGTTTTTTATACGATGGCGGACGACGTGGGCGTGAACGCGACGATACGCGACCTGACCGAGCGGCATCTGCCCCATCTCGTCCCGTCCCTAGACAAGCTGACCGGCAATAGCTTTTACGACCTGACACCTGCACGGGAGAAACTCGGATTCGTCGCCGAGCGGCGCTGGCGAACGGTTTTAGAAGAAAGTATAGGATGACGCCGGATCATCGCACCGGGACTGTGACTTTATCGCCCGGCGCGACTGCCACGTCAAACGTCTTTCCACGGAACTTCACACCCTTGATAACTAAGCCGCCCCACCC
>JAYTRQ010000536.1:0-3837 GCA_043746125.1 Armatimonadota bacterium
GGGGACCGCCTCCACGACATGAAGCCAAACGAAAAGGTGGCGACTTTCGTAGGAGTGGCCGTTGGTCTGCTCCTAACCGTCATGCTCGGGTCGGCCTTCCCCGTCCTGAGCGCCGGAGGAACTCTGCTGGTCGGTATCGTGCTTGTCTACCTTGGCATCGTTGCCACGTGGAGCATGAAGGACGAGCTGCGCTTCTTCCTGCCCGGAACGGGCGCTCAAGTCGCCCCGGACGGCAAAGACGTCATCCCGGAGCAGTGCAAGATTCTGGACACTAACGTCATCATTGACGGGCGGGTGGCCGACATCTGCCGAACGGGCTTCATCGAAGGCCCGATCTACGTCCCGGGCTTCGTGCTGGACGAGCTTCAGCACATCGCCGACTCGGCCGATAGCCTCAAGCGGGCGCGTGGACGGCGCGGCCTGGACATCCTTAACCAGATGCGGACCGAGCTGAAGATGATGATCCGTACCTACGACAATCTGGAGCCGGGTGATCGGGACGAAGTAGACGCCAAACTGGTCAAACTCGCTAAGAAGCTGAACGGCAAAATCGTCACCAACGACTACAACTTGAACAAAGTCGCCGAGCTTCAAGGCGTCCCCGTCCTGAACATCAACGAACTTGCAAATGCCGTCAAACCAGTCGTCTTACCGGGTGAGGAGATGATCGTCACCATCATCAAAGAAGGTAAGGAACCAAACCAGGGCGTCGCCTATCTGGACGATGGCACTATGATAGTCGTTGAGGGCGGTCGCCGCCGGATCGGCGAGACCGTGCCGGTCATCACCAGCAGCGTCCTCCAGACGGTGGCCGGAAAAATGATCTTCGCTAACGTCCGTCAGGACGAAGAGGGCGACGAGGACGAAGGCGGTCTGCGAGTCTATCCGCGCGGCGGAGGCGCCCCCCCGGATCGTCGAAGTTCGGGCCGGCGCTACTAACGCCGATGGCCGCTACTTACGCGCTTATTCCTGCGGCGGGTAGAGCCGTCCGGTTCGGCGGCCAGGGCGTCAACAAGGTCTTCGCCGACCTCGCTGGCCGGCCCCTTCTGCGCTGGACGGTTGAGGCTCTGGCCGCCCATGAGGACGTAGACGGTCTTGTTGTCGTTACGGGCGCAGCCGAAGTCGCGCAATGCCGCAGTGCGCTCCACGGTGTCCCAAAGCTGATGTCCATCATCCCCGGTGGGCAGACGCGCCAGGAGTCGGTCGCCATCGGCCTGTTCACGCTCGGTGGTACGCTCGACGATCTGGTTTTAGTCCATGATGGTGCTCGTCCTCTGGTCAGCCAGGACGTCATCGGGCGCTGCTTGGAGGGCGCGATGCTGCACGGTAATGCCGTTGCGGCTCTGCCGATCGCTGACACGTTAAAAGCGGCTGACGAAGCCCAGATCGTCCGGCAGACTGTAGACCGTGAAGGCCTTTGGGCCGTGCAGACACCGCAAGCCTTCCGCGTCAGCACACTTTACGAAGCCTATGCCGCCGCCCGCGATATGGGCTGGGCGGGGACTGACGAGGCGTCTCTCGTGGAAAAATTCACCGACGAGCCGGTCCATCTTGTCCTCGGCGACCCCGCGAACTTCAAAGTAACGCGCCCCGAGGATCTACGATTAGCGGAGTCCCTGCTTATGCGCCAGCCCGAAATGGCAATGCCGCGTATCGGCTTCGGCTACGATATCCATCCCCTGACGGAAGGCCGCAGGCTGATGCTAGGAGGCGTCGAGGTCCCCAGTTCGCGCGGGCTTGACGGTCACTCCGACGCCGACGTCATCCTCCATGCCCTTTGCGACGCTCTCTTAGGGGCGGCCGGCTTGCCTGACATCGGTCACCTGTTTCCCAACACCGATCCAACTTACGCAGGCATCTCCAGCCTCAAACTCCTCACTGAAGTCGCCAGACGTCTCACCTCTGAGGGCCTCCAGGTTGGCAACGTGGACCTGACGCTGATCGCCGAAGCTCCCAAAATCGCCCCCTACGTCCCCCGGATGCGCGAAGCCATTGCGGACGTTCTGCGTATCGCGCCGGGACAGGTGGGTATAAAGGCCACAACGAACGAGGGCCTAGGGTCGTTAGGGCGCGGTGAGGGTATTGCCGCCCACGCCGTCGCCCTCCTCGTCCCCAGCTCCGAAAAGTGCCGACAGACCAAAACTGAATAGGCAAAGGGGAACACGAACCATGAGCATTGCCGTCACCGTCAAGGGCAAGCACCTTCAGGTCACCGAGGGCCTGCGGGAACACGCCCAGCACCGCCTCCAGAAGCTGGAAACTTATTTCCAGAACATCCGCGAGGTCATCGTGGTCGAAAGCGTGGAGGGTACACAGCACCGGGTCGAAGTGACCCTTCAGGGCGATGGCCTTCTGCTCCGGGGCGAAGAGCGGACGAACGATATGTACGTCTCGCTGGACCGCGTCGTGGATAAGCTTGAACAGCGGCTCAGAAAGTTCAAAGCCAAGCACACGCACCTGCGGAACCACCAGCAGAGCCTCCGCACAAACGTCGCCGCCCTGGACAGCCTGGGCATCACCGGCGTCCTACCGGTTGAGAACGAGCAGGACGTGGACGACAGCCCGCGCATCGTCCGTACTAAGGCCGTCACCATGAAGCCGATGGGCATTGACGACGCCGTGCAGATGCTGGAACTGACCGACCACGAGTGGTTCGTCTATCTGGACATGGACACCCATTTGACCCAGGTCGTCTACCGCCGCCGCGACGGCAATTACGGCCTCGTCGTGCCGAAGATTTAAACCGGTGGAACCCGCTCAATCCAGTAGGACTGAGCGGGTTTCTTTCTATAAACCGAGCGTCAGAGAACCCCACTTGCTTCCGAGCGAGTTCACCCCTTGTGGGTGGGGATGAATGACGCCTTGCCATTCCTATGGCAAGATGTACCATATCTTTACAGAAATCAAAAGCCTATTCTGAACGGCAAGAGAAACTTTCTTGCCTTGCACTGATGAACCGATTGCCTGAACTCAAAAGCGAACTGCCATGGCTTTCAGAGGTCAATGCTCAGAGTCTCCAGATGGCCTTGCGAAACCTTGATGTGGCTTTCACCAACTTCTTCAAGAAGAATGCCGATTTCCCCACTTTCAAGAGCAGGAAAGGTCGGCAGTCCTTCCAATGCCCGCAAGCCTGTTCGGTTGACTTCGAAAGTGGCGTACTGCATATTCCGAAAGTCAAGGGCATCAAGGCAAAGTTCCATCGGCAGTTTGATGGCAAAATCAAAACGGTCACGGTGTCAAGAACTCCGACTGGCAAATACTTCGCCAGCCTTCTGGTGGAACAGGAAGGCGAAAAACCCAAACTTCTTCCTGTCCCAGATAACACGCTTGGCCTGGACGTTGGGCTGAAGCACTTTCTCATTACAAGCAATGGTGAGAAAATTGCTAAATGAACAGGCTCGCTTAGGCTCGCCTGAGCTTCGCGGTCGGGGTATCGACCCCGTGGGTCGCCTCCCCGACCTTGACGGTCTGCGGCTGAGACCGCAGACCTATTCGCAGCAAGCTGCGGGGAATGTACCCGCGACGATTCAATAGGTTTGCGTAACGCGCCCCACGCAGATGGTGCGAGTCGCAGGTATAATGAACCGGCTGCCTGACAGGGCGGCACTAGATTCATTGAGGAGTACACCCATACCATGAAGATCGGTATGCTGACCGGCGGCGGAGACTGCCCCGGCCTGAACCCCGCCATTCGCGGGGCCGTCCTGCGCCTGCTGGACTACGGCGACGAAGTGATCGGCTTCACCCAGGGCTGGAAGGGCCTGGTGGAAGGCAACACGGAACCCCTGACGCTGGAGCGGGTCGAGGGCATCATTGACCAGGGCGGGACCATCCTGC
>JAYTRQ010000537.1:0-3835 GCA_043746125.1 Armatimonadota bacterium
TCCTAGACAACCCCTCTGGCCACGTCCTGTTCGTCTAGAGGCCTAGGACACCGCCCTCTCACGGCGGTAACAGGGGTTCGAATCCCCTACGGGACGCCAACCAAATCAACGTCTTAGCCGCCCTCTCTATGGTCAGATAGCCTAAATAGGGAGATAGGCGGGAAGTATGCCCTCTGTGGACGCCCCCGGATGGCCTTCCTCACGCATTCGTGATAGCCGCCGTCAGCGGTGGGCCACGGCTCTAGCCGTCGTGGGCGGTGGGAAAGGTGCCTGCGTCCCTGCCGACCCAAGCAGGCTTGGCACAATTTCTTTGAAGCAAGAACCGTGCCAGGAGGGGTGGAGTCTTTTATATGGGATGGAACAGTATAGATTGGCGAGGGTGGGCAGTCTGGCCCGAAAATGATTTCTAAACTTCCGGGCCTTTCACCTACGCGCGGGCAAGCTTCGCTGCGATGTGGTGCTTCACCCGGACCTGCAACGCTTCCGAGTTTGGTTCCCTCACGCAGTCATCTATCTCCGCATAGCTGCGCCCCCACGCCTTTGGTGCCTATCTGGGATCGTGCTGTTGGGCTGCATAGCTTTCGCAGGCATTTTATATGCGACGCATTGCTTGACACACCCAACCACTAACGGTAGCCAGTTGCACAGTCTTGAACGCGGTCGGCGATCGCGCCGCCTCGCTTACAGAAAACGGGTTAGAAATGCAACGTATTCGGGTATTCTACTTCTTTCAAATGGGAGCTGTGCTTAATCAGCTATACTCCATTATGCCTGGGCAGAAAGTTTCCGAAGTATATTCTAGGCTGGCTGCAGCAGTGAATGAGATTCATGGACTCTCATCGCAGTCCTTAATGCGTATCCGAGCGACGCAGCCCTTCACTGACATACTGCTTAAATCAATTGAGAGGCTTTTTATAAATCAAGCTTCAGACTCGGTCGTGGATGCGGCAGATTTATACAACATGCACTGGCATCTCACTCAATTCATAACTGCATTAAATGCAGAAACCAGCATAGCTGATACCTTTGTTATAACGTCAAAGCGCGGGCTTGACACAACGGCGCTTATAGATGATGGCTCAGTCTTGTTCCAGCCAGAAGTTGCGCTTAAAGTTCCAGAGGCTGTTGCCGATCTGCGGGCCGCTGGCAAATGCATAGCGTTTGAGTTGCCGACCGCAGCTGGATTCCACCTACATCGGGCCAATGAGTCAGTATTGCACGCATATTATGATGCGGTTACAAATAAGAGGGCGCGTCCCAAAAATAGAAATATAGGCGAATACATTAAAATATTAGAGGAGCTGTCCAATAAGGATAAGGTGGTTCTTTCAGCGTTGCGCGATCTTAAGGATTTGCACCGTAATCCACTTGTCCACCCCGATGAGTCCCTTGATACTATTGATGAGGCGCTCGCCTTGGTTGGAAGTATACAAGCCGTGGTTGTCGCCATGCTTAAAGCGATTCCTCTGCCGGGCGGTGCCTTGGCTTCCGTGTTTGCGGGAGATCGCCAGATTGATGCTTCAGAGTCGGAACAGTCAAGCTGAACATCAGTTCAAACACCACGGAGTCTCCGACAACTTCAATGTCTCGCCGCGTGTCAGTAAAGCGTCTTTATGTAATTGTGTTACTTTCACTCAAAGGTCGCGTCGTCCTCAATCTCCGTCGCCAATCCGAGAAGCTGCTGATGGTATTTTTGCAGCCTTTCAAAGTGCGCCTGGATGGCTCCAGCGATCTCCCGGGAGTTTTTGACCGCCAGGAAGTGCCCTACGATCTGCGAATAATGCTCCGCTTGGCGCGGCAGCCTTAACGCGGGATCGCGCTTTTCCTCAATCTCCGCACCATCCATCACCTGCACGACCTGGCTTGGCTCTATGTAGGAAACGCGCTGCGTCGGGCGCTTCGGAACCTTACCATTCATCAACGTGGATGTCGCATTGAATTGATAGAAAAGCGCATCCTCCAAGGGAGTTATTCTGGCCTTCACCAGTTCAGGATAAGCCCATACGTAGGCTATCTCCCAAACATCCACCTGCCGATTTGCGATGATGTCCGACCTAGCGGAGGTCAGGTGCCGATTGACCCTGTTGCGGATGCCGTCGTTAGACTGGCCGACGTAGATCGGCACTCCATCCAGGTCGCACAGAACATAGCATCCGGTGTCGTTGGTCAGCGTTCGCACCGCCTGACGGCGGAACGATAGGTTGATCGCCATTGAGCTAAGCCGCCGCCGGCAGGCCCACCAACGGCGCGTGGTGCGCCAAAAACGGCTCAATCAGATGCGCTGCTATGTGCCGGACCGCCGCCGGGCACACCCCATCGCCAGCCACATGATAGGCGTCGTTGTAGCGGGCAGGCAGCTTGTAGCTGTCATCCAGGCCCATCAGTCGCGCGGCCTCCCGGGCGGACAAAAGTCGGGAGCGGATGTGCTCCCCCTCCACGACAAGGATTGTCTGGCGGCTCGACCCACCGGACGGCGTGCGAAGGCAGCCAGCCACGTCATCAAACCTGACCTCGGCGCGCATGACTTTGCCGCCGCCTGCGAGTGGCCGGGTGCGTTTATACACGCCGCCCACGATCTTGCGGCCCATGCCCGCCGCGGCGGCGACCTTCCGCCTGTTCAAGGGCGACATCATGCTGAGCAGGCGCGCCGTATCTTCATCGGAGTTCCAAGCCACGTCGGACGGCTCCGCCTCAATCAGGTCCGCCAGCTTGGCGACCCGCGTCGTGGGTATCGGCAGGCCCCACCAGACCCACCGGCGCTTCGCCGTGGCAGACAGCCCCGACCAGGCCGTCACGAGCGCCTTGGGGTGCCAGGCCGGATCAGGGGCGGCATCTACAAGACCGACGGGCGGCGCTCCGGCGGTGGCGATAAAAAACACGCGCGGACGGCTCTGAGGAACGAAGCGGGCGGCATCAATGACGACCGCTCCGAACGTGTAGCCCGCCCCCGACAAAGCCCCGCAGATGGCGGCGAAATCCTTACCTCCATGGGACGTGAGCGCCCCGAACACGTTCTCGAGGACGATGGTGGCCGGGGCGCGTCTTTCGGCCCGCAATGCCTTCATCAACCCCCAGAAAGGCCAGAACGTGCCTGACCGGGTAGCAATCTGGGCAGTGGAGCGTCCAAGGCCGGCGTAGTCGCCGGCGAGAGACAAATCCTGGCAGGGGAATGAGGCCCAGGCTAGGTCGGCCACCCCAGGTAGGTCAGCCGTGGTGAGCTTTGCCACGTCCCCGCACACCAAGTGGCCGCCGCCCCAATTGGCCGCGTAAGCGGCGGCCTTCATGGGGTCAAAATCGTTAGCGAACACGCAATTCCAGCCGTCGCCCAGCCCGGCGTGGGCCATGCCGCCACCAGCAAAGAACTCGTAGTAGGTGCGAAGCGTCTCGGCCATATCAGCTCTCTTCGACTCTGGTCAGGAACGCTTCGAGGACGCTAGAGGTTTGGCCAGAGTCCTTCAACCAGCACTCCCAAACGACCAGCACGCCCCACCCCGTGCGAGTCAATTCGGCCACACTCCGGGCGTCCCGCTCCTTGTTGCGGGCCAGCTTCGGTCCCCAGTAGTCCCGTCGCGCCTTCGGCACCCGCGCGCCCCGGCAGCCCTCGGCATCGTGCTGGTGCCAGAAGCACCCGTGAACGCACACCACCTTGCGCCGTCCCGGGAACACGATGTCGGGAGTGCCGGGCAGGTCCCTGCGGTGCAGCCGGTAACGGTAGCCCATCGCGTGCAACATGCGCCTAAGAACCCGCTTCATAATGCCTGACGGTGGCCTGTTGGTGGGGTGAGCGGCGGCGGTTCTTGTGCGTTTCGGGAGTGTTCGAAGCTTCCGAGGCCGC
>JAYTRQ010000538.1:0-3834 GCA_043746125.1 Armatimonadota bacterium
ATCGTGATGGTCAGAGGATTGAGGCTGGCGATCTGGCCGGATGCCTGAGCGCTCGCCATACCCGCTGCGTTCGCGCCGCCGGGCCGGATCATCCCGCCACCAAACGGCCCACCCATGAACGGGTCGGAACCCTCTCCCGCCGTGATCTGGGTGGCTGTAATGCCCGTCGGGACTCCCCGCACCTGCACCGTATCGCCCACCTTCAGATCCGAGACTTGGGCCTCCTTCTGGGCCGTGATTTGGGTTGTGACGGTCACCCGTACCGTCTGTGGGGCTGCCCCGATGAACATGGGTGTCAGCGTCACCGTCCCGGCGGCGGCGTCCACCGCAGTCACCGCTCCCGACGCGAAGGGCAGGTGCCCGGCACCCATCGGCATTCCTGGCCGGGGCAGCCCTCCCACTAGGGGTACCCTCGGCCTACCCGCGCCTGGCTTCGGTATGCCGGCGCCAGGCATCCCCCCCTGAGCGAAAGCCGTACCCGTCAGAGCCGTCCCCATCGCCAGTGCCGTCACAAGTGTCTTGTTCAATTGCATGATTGTCTCCTCCGACTGTTATACGACGCCACCGTCGGATTTGTTCGCGTGGCCTGCGCCGCATCAGGTATAATGAGGAAAAAGAATGCGAGGGGACCAGGGAAACGGCAGACGTACGAGACACGGACGTCGTGGTGTACGGGGGGCAATCACCTCTGCCCCCGCCCGGCACGAGCTTTTCCGGTGGCTGCGGCTAAACTCTGGAGGAGGCTGCCGCCGCCGTGACGCACGGCACCATCCGCGCCGTGACAGCGGGAGCGCTTCGGGCCAGAGGCGGCACGGTGGCACACGTGCCCGGAGCTTCCTACCCCGGTGGCCCAATCAACGAGCGTCCCGTGAACGTCATTGAGGGGCCTGGGCCGACGGTGTTCGGCGACTTGTTCCCCAATCCGGTCCCCAAACGGGATCGTGTCCCTGGAAGGGCGAACCAGTAATGCAAACCGCAAATATCCTCTATGCCGGCTTTTACGACGCCCCGCTCGCGTCCACCGTCCGCTATGGGGAAGGGCTTTACGTTTCCGTCCGCGACTTCAACGACGACGCGGACGAATACGAGGATGAGTATCGGGCTTACCGGCTGCCGCCCCTGACGGATGAACAGAGACAATCTTGGCTCAAGCTCGAAGAGCAGGCGACGGACCATTTCGGCAAAGTGCCCATCCGAGACGTCGTTTTTGACGAAACGAAGCGCCGCGAGATCGAGACCGGCGTTCTGGAACGGCTTCTGGCGGATGCGCCGCGCGAGTTGACGGGGGTGGCCCGATGACCCGAGCCTTACTTGCCAGCCCACGTGGCTTCTGCGCGGGCGTGGACCGGGCCATTGACGTGGTGGAAGAGTGCCTGGAGATCTTCGGGGCGCCCGTCTACGTCCGCCACGAGATCGTCCATAACGAACACGTCGTCGAGCGCCTGCGTCGCCTGGGCGCGGTCTTTACCGACGATCTTGCCGACGTTCCTAAAGGCAGCGTTTTAATCTTCTCCGCCCACGGCGTCTCGCCGTCCGTTCGGACGGAGGCCACGGCCCGCAGCCTCCAGGTCATCGACGCCACGTGCCCCCTGGTGACCAAGATCCATTTAGAGGTCCACAAGTTCTTAAAGCGCGGTTACGGCATCTTCTACATCGGGCACAAGGGCCACGTAGAGACCGAAGGCACTTTGGGCGAGGCGCCGGGGCGGCTGCATCTCGTCACGGAAGTCTCTGATGTGGCCTGCCTGCCGGACCCGTCCGAAGACAAATTGATCTACCTGACGCAGACGACGCTTTCCATTGACGAAACGCAGGACATCGTGAACGCCCTCCGCGCCCGCTTCCCGCGCCTGGAAGATCCGCCGACGGGCGATATCTGCTACGCCACCCAGAACCGTCAGGACGCCATCAAGATCATCGCGCCCCAGTCCGACGTCGTCCTGGTCATCGGGTCGCAGACCAGCTCCAACACCAAATCGCTGCGCCAGGTGGCCGAGACATTGGGGGCGAGGGCCTATCTGATCGGCGGCCGGGAGGACATCACCGATGCCATGCTGGCCGGCGCGAACACCATAGGCGTCACCAGCGGCGCGAGCGCCCCGGAGGACCGCGTGCAGGGCGTCTTGGAGGAGCTAAAAGTGCGCGGGGTGGGGGACGTGGAAGAGGTCAAAGTATGCGATGAGGACGTCGCCTTTACGCCGCCCCGCGAGATGAAGCTGCTGCGGATGGCCCAGACTGGCTGCCTTTAACGTGTCGTGGTGCATTTTTGCGATGTAATGACAAAGCCAAGCCGCTGCACAAGGACAGGTGGGTGGAATGAACGTTTTACAGAAAACTGTTAGTGGTGTTACTCTAGGTATCCTCTTAGGTATTGGTATCTTCGGGTACAAGGTCACGCACCCGCCGACCCGATCCTTTGCGCCGTTTGTAGGCGTGACACGCATCAAAGTCTTTGACACTCAGGGTAACGCGACGATCATTAACAATCCGAGTCGCATCGCTAGTATTTGCGCTTTCGTGAACCGCTATCCTGATCAATGGGGCGGAGCAGAGGATGTATTCGGTGTACCAATACCGAGTGTCACGGCATATTTCTCTGTGGGGCAAGTGTTTTTAGGTCATTTTGGAGCCGGGCCGAACTTCTTTGAAACCCAGCGGGACGGTGATTTTTCTTCCCATCCTGCTTCAGTTTCAAAAATATCAATGTTTCGCAGGCTGGTCGGCGGCACGAAGCCCTGACCCGCTGCCGACACAAGCAACAGCCTAATGTTGCGCCGCCGCCGCCGCCCGCGATTTTGTTGATGCAACTCGACCCACTGGATTGATACTGCCCTTGCGCTTCGGAGGCGCGAGGGGATAAATCCTTCTCGCTAAACAAGCGCCCGCTGGGCGGGGCTTCCCAACATCGTGGAGTCGCAGCCTCGTCCGAAGGACGCCATCTAGCGAGAGGGATTCATCCCCTCGCCTCCCTTAGTCTATCTTTGCGCGAGGTCAGTGAACAAGAGGATTTTCATGCTTCTGCCGGACAAAATCGCCCTCGTCACCGGCGCAGGCCGGGGCATCGGCTCATCCGTTGCCCGCCTGCTGGCCTCGGAAGGGGCTAAAGTTGTCGTCCATTATCGGGCCAGCCGCGAGCCGGCCCAGGCGCTTGCGGCCGAGATCGGAGGGATCGCTCTGGGCGCGGATCTGACCGACCCCTACGCGACGGAGGCGATGGTGGCCGACGCGCTCTCGCACTTCGGGCGCATAGACGTCCTCGTTAATAACGCCTCCTCGTTTGCCGCCGATCTGGACTTTGACCGGGCCACCTGGGAGGACTTCAAGGCCGAGTTCGACGGCGTCGTCGGCGCGACCGTCAACCCCATCAAGGCCGTCGTGCCCGTGATGAAGGAGCAGGGCGGCGGGCGCATCGTGAACTTCCTCGCCACGCTCATTCAGCGCCCCGCGCCGGAATACGTCGTCCATGCCACGGCCAAGAGCGCCCTGCTCGGGCTGACCCGGACATTGGCGCGAGACCTCGGCCCGCACGGCATTACGGTCAATATGGTCTCGCCTGGCATGACCCTGACCGACTACTCCCAGTCCCTCCCCAAAGCCCAGAAAGAGCGCGTCGCAGGCCAGACCCCCCTGCGCCGCCTGGCGACGCCCGACGACGTCGCCAAGATCGTCCTGTTCTACGCCTCCCCCCTGGCTGACTTCGTGTCGGGCGCAAACCTCGCCCCCGACGGTGGCCTGGCGATCCTGTAATCCCTAAAGAGGTTCGCCTGATGGCCCTGCCGATCAACCTGCTGGGATCGCCTCCCACAGTGACCCCCCAAGCAGAAAGACAACTGG
>JAYTRQ010000539.1:0-3832 GCA_043746125.1 Armatimonadota bacterium
CCAGCGACCTCTCCAGGCGGCGTTGGACATGAGGCGCATGGGCATTGCCTACTATTACCTGAGCCAGTATGCCAAAGCCATTGACTGCTATCAGCAGGCCCTGCCTATCTTCCAGAAGGCGGGAGACCGAGACGGCGAGGCCAGTGACCTGATGAACTTAGGCATTGCCTACAATGGCCTGAGCCAGTATGCAAAAGCCATTGACTTCTTCCAGCAGGCTTTGGCAATGGATAGACAGACCGGTGACAAGGACGGCGAGGCCAAAGACCTGACGAGCTTGGGCGCTGCCTACCGCAGCCTGAGCCAGTATGCCAAAGCCATTGACTTCTATCGGCAGGCCCTGCCCCTCTTCCAGAAGGCGGGAGACCGAGACGCAGAGGCCAGGGACCTGGGCAACTTAGGCAATGCCTACTCTCACCTGAGCCAGTATGCAAAAGCCATTGACTTCTATCAGCAGGCCCTGCCTCTCTTCCAGAAGGTGGGAGACCGAGACGGCGAGGCCAGTAACCTGATGAACTTAGGCAGTGCCTACCGCAGCCTGAGCCAGTATGCCAAAGCCATTGACTTCTATCAGCAGGCCCTGCCTCTCTACCAGAAGGCGGGAGACCGAGACGGCGAGGCCAAAGACCTGAACAACCTCATGGCCCTGCATGGTCAGCAGAAGTCGCCCCGACTGGCGATCTACTACGGCAAACAGGCCGTGAACGTCTACCAGAGCGTTCGCGCTGACCAGCAGACCCTGGACAAGCAGACCCAGAAGACCTACCTCGCTTCCGTCAGTGATACCTACCGCCGCCTCGCCGATCTGCTCATCGGGGAAGGGCGGCTGCCGGAAGCCGAGCAGGTGCTGCGGATGCTGAAAGACCAGGAACTGACCGACTTCGTTCAGCGCGATGCGTCGGTCGTGCCCGCAGAGATCGCCGTGAGCTTTGACCCCGAGGAGCAGGCGGCCCTGGACGGTTATCAGAAGTTCGCCGATCCCGTGACGAAGATTGGGCAGGAGGTCGCGGCGTTGCAGGCCAAGAAGAGTCTTGCGGACACCGAGAAGCAGCAGCTCGTGGCCTGGCAGGATCAGCTCGGTCCGGCGCAACGGGCGTTCCATGCCTACCTCACCAACCAACTGCCCCAGGAGATGGCCGACCGCAAGCCCGCGCCGGGTCAGGATGACCCTGCCCAGGCCGTCCGCGACGCCCAGAAACAGCAGGCGCAGCTGCTGGCGATGGGGCCGGGCACGGTCGCCCTTTACACCATCGTCGAGCCGGACAAGTACCGCGTCATCGTCGTCACCGCCAAAGCGGAGAAGGCTGAAGAGTACCCGATCAAGGCCGAAGACCTGCGCCGGCTGGTCTTCGCGTGGCGCGACGCCCTCCGCCACCCGGACGTGGACCCGCGCCCTTTGGGGCAGAAGCTCTCCCACATCCTCATCGGCCCCATCGAGAAAGACCTGAACGGCGCACAGGCCAAGACGCTGCTGTGGTCACTAGATGACGCCCTGCGCTACGTGCCGCTCGCCGCGCTGTACGATGGGCAGCATTACCTCGCGGAGAAGTACCGCACGGCGATCTTCACCGGGGCCAGCCTCCCCGCCGTGCCCGCGCAGCCGGTGGATTGGCAGGGCAGCGCCAACGCCCTGCTGCCTCTAGGGGTGACGCAGGCACACACCGTCCCGGACCCGGCGGGCGGCAAGCCACTCACGTTCCCCAGCCTGCCCGGCGTGGACCAGGAGATGAAGGACATCGCCCGCTACGAGGGCAACCCCGGCGGGGCGCTGGCGGGCAAGCCGCTGGAAGACGGGCAGTTCACGCAGGCCGCCCTGCGCCTGGGGCTGGCCGGCAGCCCGACGGTCGTCCATATCGCCAGCCACTTTGAGTTGGGCGGGAACTACAAAGCCTCGTTCCTGCTGCTGGGCGACGGGACGCCGCTGACGCTGGAGGCGCTGTGCGGGCAGGGGGGCGGAATCTTCCAGGGGGTGGACCTGCTGACGCTTTCGGCCTGCCAGACCGGGGAAGGGGTGCGGACCGGCGACGGGCACGAGTTCGAGAGCCTGGGGTCTCTGGCGCAGGAGCAGGGAGCGTCCAGCATCCTGGCGAGCCTGTGGCCAGTCTCGGACGCGACCACGCCGCTGCTGATGCGCGCGTTCTACCGGCAGCGGGCGAGCGGCACAGACATGAGCAAGGCGGAAGCGCTGCGCCAGGCGCAGTTATCCCTCCTGCGCGGCACCCTGGCCGTTCCGCCGATGCCCACGCGCGGGACCGCCATGGTGGGCGGCCAGGCTCGCAGCCCCGAGGCGCCTGAGTTCACGCCCTCCGACAGTGCGCCCTGCGCGCACCCCTACTACTGGGCCTCCTTTGTTTTGATCGGCAACTGGCGATGAAAGGCGGGAGCCTTCGGATGGGAAATCGGACCGAGGAAAGCGATCTGCCGAAGGACACGTGGCAGGGGGTCCTGAAATGGCTGACGCGGCACGCCCCGGCCCTCCGGGAGCGGCCCGCGCCCGCCCCGTCCGGGACGGTCGCGTTCCTGTTCACGGACATCGAGAACAGCACGGCGTTCTGGGACCAATTCGGGGCGGATTTCCAGGAGGTGAAGCGCTGGCATGACGCACTCGTCCGACAGGTGGCCGGACAGTGGCAGGGGCGGGAAGTAACCCCGACGGGCGACGGTTTCTTCCTGGTGTTCCCCTCCGCCTCGCGGGCCATCCGCTTCGCCGTCGCGCTGCAAACCGCACTCGGGCAGACGCCCCTGACCGCGCCCGAATCGCCGCCGCTGAAGGTGCGCATCGGCATCCACGCCGGCGAGGCGATGGAGGGCGACGGCGGCACGTTCGACGGCCCGAACACGAACCTGGCCGCCCGCCTCTGCGGGGCCGGGCACGGCGGGCAGATCCTGGCGTCCGCAGAGGCCTGCCGCAGCGCCCGTGCCAATCTGCCGGACGGCATCGAGTTCCGCGAACTCGGGGACTACCATCTGAAGGGCTTCGCTCACGAAGTCGCCGTCTCCCAGGTGGTCGCCCCTGGCCTCCCGGCCGGGTTTCCGCCGCTGAGTGCGGCCGCCACCCTCCGGGTGCATCTGCCGACCTACGGCACGCCGTTCGTCGGCCGCCAGGACGATCTGGAACAACTACGGGCCTGGCTCCGGGATGACCGTCACCGGCTGATCGTCCTGGTCGGCCTGGGCGGGGTCGGCAAAACGCGGCTGGCCGCCCAGGCGGCGGAGGCGGCGGACGACCCGGACGGCACCTGGTTTGTGGATGCCCAGACGGCGGGGTCCGCCGCCGACCTGTTTGGGCGCATCGTGCTGACACTGGGGCTGACGCCGCAGCCGCAGGAGGGTCACGAAGACTGCGCCCTGCGCCTGCTTGCAGGGCGCTCCCTGCTGCTGGTTCTGGACAATCTGGAACAGGTCGAGGGGGCGGCCGACTGCCTTGGCAGCCTGCTGCGGGCAGCGCCGCGCCTGCGCCTGCTCGTCACCACCCGAGAGCACCTGCCACTGACGGAAGCGCGCGTCTTCGAGGTTGGCCCGCTTCGCCTGCCGGAAGAGATGGTGACCTTCACCGAGGCGGACGTACGGGCGGCACTGATGGTGGAGAGCGTCCAGTTCTTCGCCGAGCGGGCCGCCGTCCGCCGCCAGGATTTCCAGGTCAACCGCGAGAACGCCGCCGACGTCGTCCGCCTCTGCCGCGCCCTCGACGGCATCCCTCTGGCCTTGGAACTCGCTGCCGGCTGGATTTCCGTCATGGAGCCGGCCGCGATGCTGGACGAGCTGCGCGCCCGCAACGCCCTGCTGGGCGCGGAATACGCGGACCTACCGGCGCGGCAGCGGACCGTGCGGG
>JAYTRQ010000540.1:0-3826 GCA_043746125.1 Armatimonadota bacterium
GCAAGTTCAAGAGCGACGTCTTCATTTCGGGGTTCGTCACGAACACGCTGCTCGCCGCGTTCCTCGTCTACCTGGGCGAGATGCTGGGCCAGCCGCTGAGGCTGGCCGCCCTGGTTGCCCTGGGCGGGCGCATTTTCGTGAACCTGTCCATCATCCGCCGTCAGTGGATGGAAGGGCATGATCGCGAGGAGCGCGGCGCCCGACAGATCACGAAACCGGCCGCCGAGCAGCACGTTAACTAGGGAAAGGCGCATGGAGCGCCAAGGATAGGGGGAGCAGAGGAGGTGCCGAGGGACTGCGTCGTGGGGCTGGACATTGGGACGACCAAGGTGTGTACCGTGGTTGCGGAGATCGAGGAGCCGGGGCGCATCAACATTGTGGGCGTCGGCAACAGCCTGTCCGGCGGCATCCGCAAGGGCGTCGTCGTGGACATTGACAGCGCCGCTCAGGCCATCATGGACAGCGTGGACAAGGCGCGGGCCATGTCCGGCTACGAGATCCACCGGGTCATCGTGGGCGTGACCGGCGAGCACGTCGCCTCCCTGAACTCGCGTGGGGTGGTCGCCATCACCCACGCGAACCGCGAGATCACCGAGGAGGACGTCGCCCGCGTCCAGGACCAGAGCCGCGTCATCGTGCTGCCGCCCGACCGGGAGATCATCCACGCCATCCCGCGCTCGTACTCGATAGACGGTCAGGGCGGCATCCGCTTCCCGGTCGGCATGTCCGGGACGCGCCTGGAAGTGGAGACGCACATCGTCACGGGGGCCGTGACGTTCTTGCAGAACGTTGCTAAGTGCGTCCACAAGGCCGGGCTGACTATTGAGGCGAGTGTCTTGGAGCCGATCGCGACGGCCGAGTCGGTCCTGCTGGAAGACGAGAAGCGCCTGGGCGTCTGCATCGCCGACATCGGCGGCGGAACCACCGATATCGCCGTGTTCGTGGATGGGGACATCTACTACTCATCGGCCATCCCTGTTGGCGGCAGCCACGTCACCTACGATATCAGCGTCGGCCTGCGGGCCTCGCAGGAGGAGTCGGAGCGGGTCAAGCGCGCCCACGCGGCGGCCAGCAAGAGCCTGATCGGGTCGGATGAGACGTTCGATGTGCTGAGCCTGGGCAGCGACGAGCCGCGCATCCTGCCCCGGCGGATTCTGGGCGAGATCGTCGAGCCGCGCATGCACGAGTTGTTCCTGATGGTCCGCCAGGAGATATTAAAGTCGGGCTACTACAGCCTCCTCCCGGCCGGCATCGTGCTCTCGGGTGGCGGGTCCCAACTTGCGGGCGCGGCCGACTTGTGTGCCTTGGTCACAGGGATGCCGACTCGGGTGGGCAGCCCGCGCGATGTCGGCGGCATCTCGGCCGATCTGCGGTCTCCCGTCTACGCCACGGCCATCGGCCTGGTCCAGTACGGCGCCTTGCACCACCACGCAGGCCGGACGTCCGCCCGCGAGGGGTCTCTGATGCTCAAGTTCCAGCGCTTCTTCGCCCGTATCATGTCCCGCGCCGGGAGCGGATAAAACACGCTTAAGAGGAACTGGTGACTGAAGCGGGCCATGGAAAAGTGGTGATGAGAGTTGTCACCAAAGTAAGAGTAACATTGAAGCGGATGCTCTGTGGAATGCGATCAACGACACCATGTAGAGGGTCAAGCGGACGTGAGCAGGCTTAACCTTGGGGGAAGAGCATACCAATCACAGCGAAAGCGAAGCCTGCTACCCGCCGCCAAGAGGTTTACGACCGGCTAAAGGAACGGGCAAGGCATCTCGACATAGCAGCCTCTTTACTGACACACCAGGCACAGGTGTCAGAAGGTCGGCTATACCTTTCCGTGTACGTTGAGAATGCCACGGATGCTTATGATTCGGTGATGAAGCTTCAGGATCTAGAGGACGGCTGGAACTACCAGGACCCGCTGCCGGGGACACGGATCTTTCTCGCTCCGGCTGACGGTAAACCGGCTTGGCTTGAGTCTCAATCGCCGGTTCAGCGGGCTATTGATCGCTAGGGGGCAGCCTTTGATGCTTTTCGTGCCGCCCGCAGCCCGGAAGAGGCAGATTGGGCGCTCGAAGAGATGAAGGCCGCTAAAATGGCGGAACGGGAAGCGTCAAAACCGGTTGAACACGCCGCGTAACGCCCCCATGCCCCCATAAGAGTCGGTTATATAAGCGGATAAGCGCTTTTCGGCTTGTTTTCGGGTATTCTAGACGCGCATTGGCGAATAACAAAATTCATAAAACAGCAATCATAGGCACACGCCTTTTATTTAGATGAGATTTAAGGGAGACCCTTCCATGGCATTCGGATCACGAGACGAAATGACGCCGTTCGCGAAGATCAAAGTGATCGGCTGCGGCGGCGGCGGTACGAACGCCGTCAACCGCATGATTGACGCCGGCCTGACCGGGGTCGAATTCATCGCCATGAATACCGACATCCAGGTGCTGGACATTTCGGCTGCCGACTATAAGCTTCAGCTCGGCGAGAACTTGACGCGCGGCCTCGGCGCGGGTGGCAACCCGGAAGTCGGACGGTCGGCGGCTGAGGAGTCCAAGAGCGATATCAAGAAGGCGCTGGAAGGCGCGGATATGGTGTTCATCACGGCGGGCATGGGCGGTGGCACGGGCACCGGCTCGGCTCCGGTCATTGCTGAGATCGCCAAAGACCTGGGGATATTGACCGTTGCCGTCGTCACCAAGCCGTTCAAGTTTGAAGGGCCGCGCCGGTCGCGCCTGGCCGACGAGGGCGTGGATAACCTCAAAGACAAAGTAGACACGGTCATCATCATTCCCAACGACCGCCTCCTGGGCGTCGTTGAGAAGCGGGCGACCTTGGTAGAAGCGTTCAAAGAGGCTGATGACGTGCTGCGGCAGGGCGTCCAGGGCATCTCGGACATTATCACTATTCCTGGCATTATCAACGTGGACTTCGCCGACGTCCGCGCAATCATGCTGAACGCGGGCACGGCGCTCATGGGCATCGGTGTCGCTTCTGGCGACCACCGGGCCGTGGATGCCGCCCAGGCCGCCATCGCCTCGCCGCTGTTGGAGACGAGCATCGAGGGCGCCCGCGCCGCGCTCATCAACATCACGGGCGGACCGGACATGACTCTGGCGGAAGTCCACGAGGCGACCGAGCTGATCCAGCAGGCCACTGACGCGGAAGACGCCAACATCATCTTCGGTATCGTCCAGGACCCAAACATGAAGGACGAAATGCGAATTACCGTCCTCGCCACCGGCTTCGACCAGCAGCGGCCCGTCGCGTCCACGCCCGTTGCGGCTGCGGCCGGTCGCACCGTCATGGCAGCGGGTGGCGGGCGGGGCGGGTCGGAAGTCGCCACCGCGCCCGAGGCAACGACCACGACGACCCAGCGCCAGCCCGCCGACAACGACGTAGACATTCCAGCCTTTCTGCGACGCCGCTAAAGAGAACGGAACATAAACGGAACATAAAGGTGGCCCTGGCAGATGCCGGGGCCGCCTTTTTCACGTCCGGTTGAGTACGCTCTCCAGCCAGTCGTCCACGCGCTCCCGCATGCTCTCCTTCGTGACATGCAAAATACCGAACTCAGCCCAGGGCGGGTACGGGGCAGGCGGGCCGGGCAGCTCTTCCATCAGGTCTAGGACGTCCCAATAGGGGTGATAGGTGAACGACGCGCCCGCCAGGTCCTCGTAAGCCCGCAGGAAGCGGTCGGCGGCGGCCAGCCCGTGGAGGTGAATCAGGTTCTTGCGGCACCAGGCGACGTCCACATTCGCCGCTCCCCGGCAGCCCATTGTCCAGTCCACGAGGCCGGAGACGCGCCCGTCCGACCACAAGACGTTGT
>JAYTRQ010000541.1:0-3825 GCA_043746125.1 Armatimonadota bacterium
GTACCCCTGCTCGATGGCAACCGGCATACGCACGGCGTCCTCAACATCGAAAGCTTCCGCCCGAACCACTTCAACGACGGTCACCTGCGCCTGCTGCAATCGCTGGCCGACGTTGCCGTGCTGCGCCTGCTCTCCGACGCCTCCCGCGCCCGCGAGGCGGCTCTGGTCGAGATCGGCAAGGACTTGTCCGCCATCGCCGACCCGGACCAACTTATGCGCCGGGTCGTGGACGTCGCCGCCGCCCAGTTGCGGTTTGAGGATTGCTCCCTGTTCGTCCTGGATCGGGACAAGCAGCACCTCATCCTGCAAGCCGCGCGGGGTGGCTTGGCGAGCCGCATCGGCACGGCCGCCTATCCTCTGGGCGAAGGACTGACGGGTTGGGTGGCCCAGCACGGCGAGCCGATCCGGGTCGGGAACCCGCGCGAGGACCCGCGCTGGCAGGGCCGCTTCGAGGAGTTCCCGGCCGCCGACGTCGGCGCGTTCCTGGCCGTCCCCATCTTCGGGCGCGGCACCGTTCTGGGCGTCCTGCGCGTCTTGCGCCGCAAGAGTGTTGCCCCCTGGTTCCGGCGCGAGTTCACCGAAGACGACGAGAGCCTGTTGCTGACCATCGCCTCCCAATTGGGCACGGCCATCGAGAACAGCCACATTCTGGACCGCCTGGTCAACACGGAGCGCATGGCCGCCTGGGGCGAACTGTCCGCCAAGGCCGCCCACATGATCGGCAACCGGACCTTCGCCATCAAGGGTGACCTGAATGAGCTGGAGTACCGGCTATCCGAACCCGAGGACAAGCGGCTCGAATATCAAAAGCTGGCGGCGGGTATCCGGTACGGCATCTTCCGTCTGGAAGAGATCTTGCAGGAGTTCCGGGACTTCGTCCGGGCTACTCAGATCGCCCTGGCCGAGTACGACCTGAACGATTTGATCCGCCAGTGCGTCGAAGAGAGCTACCCCAAGCGTAGCCCCGTCACCCTGACCCTAGATCTGGCCCCCAACCTGCCCCATATCCTGGCCGACACCAGCCGCCTGAAGCGCGCCTTCTCCGAGCTGATTGAAAACTCGCTCTCGTTCCAGCCCGACGGTGGTACGCTCCTCATCCGCACCCGCCGGGCGGAGTCGTCCGAGGCGCAGTCGCTCGCCCACCTGACGCGCGGCCGGACGTATCTCCAGATCGAGTTCTTAGACGCCGGGCCGGGCATCCCCGCCGACGTCAAGCCGCGCATCTTCACGCCCTTTTTCACCTCCCGCGCCCGCGGCTTGGGGTTGGGACTGAGCATCGTCAAGGGGATTTTAGAGGCCCATCGGGGTAGCATCGCCGAAGTCGGCAAAGTGGGGGAAGGCGCCCACTTCCTCGCCTTCCTGCCGGCGAAGGGGGACTAGCAGTCGTGCTGGAAGCGGAGACAGTGCGGGTATGCTGATGAAGCCAGAGCCTTAAATCGGTGTCGAAGACTGGCAGGTGAACCAGGTCTGGTGTTCTCTGATTGTGGGATCTAATTCCACCTAAAGTAGAGATGCTGCTGACCGCTGTCAACCGGAACGTCCCAGGTCTTCCGGCCAAATGTAATCACTCTATCTCTTCCCGCCGTTCGCGCAGGGCCGACAGCACATCTTCCAACGTCGCGCCCACCGCAATCAGGCCGTCCCGGAGGCGGTTAGCGGGGTCATCCACGCTGATGGGGCGGGGACCCGCGAGGAACACGCCGCCGATGTCCAGAATCGTCATCCTTCACTTTCCTTTCAGTCCTGCCTTGCCGGCCGTCGGCTTCCCGAATAAGTTCGCCACCCGGCTACGGAAGCCCGGCAACAAACCCTCTAGGTCAATCTCCTCGTCCGGCCCATACGTCATCACGTCCGACGGCGAGCGGAACACCCGGAGCGTCCGCGTTTCCGGGAACAGGTGCCAGACCAACTGTGCGCCGGAGGCGAAGTATTCGCCCACCTTGCGCGTCATGTCGCCGGGTTCTTCGGATGGCGAGATGATCTCCACGGCCAGGTCCGGCGCGAACTCCGCAAAGCCATCCGGCGGTTCGCTATTCGGGAAGCGGTCATAACGCGTGAAGCCGAAGTCGGGGGAGCGGACGTTACGGTTGGACATCCGAAAGCCGGCCTGGGAGGCGGTGAGACCTCCAATGTCGTCGGCATACGGCCCCAACAGACGTCCTAGCCAGATCACAATCAGGTCATGCTTGAAGCTGCTCGCCGCTTCTTGAAGTCTCCCATCCACTAGCTCCCATTTGCGCCCGTCGCGTGGCAGGCGCATCAGGTCCTCGTCCGTGATTGTCTTCTCGGTGACTCGTTTGGGGGTAGCGCTCAGTCGTTCGGTAACAGTCATGATAGTTCTCCTGTTCCTCGTATCCCGTCTGCCCTCATTGTGACACGACAGGGATGAGAATGCAATAAAGCGCGGATCGTCTTTAGGGACGACCCGCGCTTTGTTGTTTTTCCTATGCCGAAGAGGAGACTCGAACTCCTACGCCCTTGCGAGCACTGCGACCTGAACACAGCGTGTATACCATTTCACCACTTCGGCATCTCAGTCAGGTTGGGTCATTATACCGGCGCGGGCCGGACTTGTCAAGAGAGGGCGGCCAAACAATTTCAGGGGCAAACAAAAGTTTGTCCTTGACAAATGGAATCCTGTGCCTTATACTAGGGGTGTCACGTTTCACTCTCTGCCCTGCCGGGCGGCCGAAGCCGCCCCCAAAGGCGACGCCCTGAAGACCGTGACACTTCCCGCCGACAATCAGACTAGCACTCTTAGACTGGCGCTTTTTAGACTCCAGTCCCGTCAGCCGCCCCGTAATGAGCAGGATGATGAGCCGAATGATGAGGAGGACCGAGTTTTGATCCTACGCCGAACCGCCGTTCTGGCGGCCTGTACCCTGGCCCTGGCCGTATTCCCCGCGCACTTCGCTTGCGCCGCTGCCCTTGCCGACACCGCCCCCGCCGCACAGGCACCCGCAGTGGATAGCGAAGCCTCCGAGGCCGCGACTGGGCAAGACCTCTCCCAAAGCCTGTCCCGAAGTCTGTCCAAGACGGCCCGCCATTATCACCGCCGCCCGTCCCGCCACTCGTCCCGCTCCCGCCCTCTTTCTTCACGCGGTATCCTGTCCGCCCCCGAAGCCACTGCCGCCGAGGCCAGTGTGGTCGGACGGCTGGCGCTCGTGACTAGCGACAAGGCCGTCATCGTCGCCGGGCGCGAGACTGGCGGGCGCGTCCTCTCCATCTGCCCCAAGGGTCAGTATCTGGCCCTCTCCGGTCAGACCCCCACCCAGTACGCCGTCCTGATGATTGACCATTCCATCGGCCTCGTCGCCAAGTCCGACGTCCAACTCCTGGAATACCAGGTCGTCAGCAACGCCCCGGACGCCTCGGGCGACGCTTCCGGGACGGCGGCCAACGGCAGCGTGGGGCAGCGTCTGGTGCAGGCCGCGCAGGGGTATCTCGGCGTTCCCTACGTCTGGGGTGGCAACACCACGGCGGGCATTGACTGCTCCGGCTTCGTCAAGGCCGTTTACGGGGTGCAGGGCATCTCACTCCCGCGCCACTCGGGCGACCAGGCCGCCATTGGCTACGACGTGCCGCGCGGCGACTGGTCCACGTGGGTGCCCGGTGACCGGATGTACTTCGCCTGCCACCACCCGGAGATTGACCACACGGGGATGTACATCGGGGGCGGCTACTTCATCCACGCGTCGGCAGGCCACGGGCACCAGGTGGCGATCGATCGGGTGGATGGGGCGTACTACGCCCAGCACCTAGTGTGCGTGCGCCGCTCCAAGGAACTGCTCGGAGATGCCCCCGCGCCTGGACCGGCCGCCCGGA
>JAYTRQ010000542.1:0-3820 GCA_043746125.1 Armatimonadota bacterium
GCTTCGGGCAGCTTGAAGCCGCCTAGCAGGGAGCCGGGCAGGACGAACACGCCCGCCTCGCCGCCGACGTCCAGCCGGTCCTGGGGTGAGGCAGGGATCTTGTGTTCGGCCAGAATCTGCCGCACTCGCTCCTGTTGCTCGGTAACGATAACGCAGCGGAACCGCGCCCCCAGCCAGCCGTCCACGGCCTCAAAGAAGGCGGGGAGGCGGGCCGCGAACGACTCCATCGCACCGGCCTGGGTGGGGATCGTCCGGTCAATTTTGAGGCCACTCAGCCCGCGCCCGAGAAGCGCCAGCAGGATCGCCCCTCCGAGTCCGGCCCCCCCTGAATTGGAGGCAGTCGCTCCTGAATCGGAGACGAGGGGGGCGATCTTCGCCAGCACCGCCTCGAACCCGCAGGCGTGTGGCATATCGGGCGTCAGGTACTCGCCCCGCGCCGCCCGCGCCTCTAAAATCTCGGCGATCTCGCCTTCCCGCTGCTCCCAGCGCGACTGCGCCTGAGTCGGCTCGTCCAGCACAAGAATGGCGTCGGGGGGCAGGTAGTCCAGGGCGCAGACGGTATCCGGGTACAGGTAAGGCAGGTAATACTCCATCCCGTCGAAGTAGGCCCCGGAGCGTAGCTGCGCGATGTCGCCCTCGATGCGCTCCTCCAGCCGCTCCGCGTGTTCCGCCCCCCGGTCGTCTAGATTCGCCTTACGGACTGCCTTCATCCGGCCAGGCAGTTCCTTCTGGAGCCGCGCGACGGCCTCCGCCACGGCCGCGTCGTCGTAGGGAATCTCGCGCACGGCCGAAATGACCAGCGCCTCGACCTTGCCCGCCGACCTCTGCGTCTCGACGTTAAAGGGCCGGATGCTCTCAACGTCGTCGCCGAAGAAGTCTATGCGGAAGGGCAGGGAGGCATCGCCGGGGAAGACGTCCAGGATGCCGCCGCGCCGGGTCCACTGCCCCGCCGCCTCGACCGCCTCAACGCGCTCGTAGCCGAACTCTACTAAAGAGCGTTCCAGGCCACCGACGTCCACGGTCTCCCCGGCCGTGACCCGCACCTGCCGCTCGACAAGGTGGTTCGGCTGGACGGTCCGCTGGAGCCACGCCCCGATGGGGCCGACCGAGACCCGCGCCTGCCCCTGCGCCAGCTTTTGCAGGGCGGCGACCCTCTGGCCGGTCTGGGCCAGGTCGGGTGCCCCTTCGGCAAAGATCAGCGTCTCGGTGGACGAGACCAGGTGCGTCAGCTCGTCGTCTTCCACGCCGTAGCGGGCCAGATCGGCGGCCAGCCGCGCCGCCTGCTCGGCGTTGTACGAGATAACGACGATCGGCCTCTGGACGTCCCGCTGTAACTGCGCCAGCAGCCAGCCCTTGGCCGGCACGGGCAAGCCCTCGATCTGGGTGACGCCGCCAGCCTGGGCCGCCTTCTTCAGTTCCCGGTAAGCCGGGTAGTCTTCCGCCAGGCCGGGCAGTTCTCGCAAGTCCATACGCGCTGTTCTTTCTCTCTACTGGTGACCAAGAGGCTGTGACGCACAAAAAAGGCCCTAGCGGCGCGTGCCGCCCAAGCCTCCGTGTTTCTTTTTGCCGCTCAATTATACCCGGTCTAAGGCGCGTCTAACGCCGTCAGTAATTGTGCAAGAGGCACTTGCACGATTAAGTCGCATTCAAGTCCGAGTCATTTGCCAGTGCAAAAAATGCGCCGAGTCATCGGCGGCCGAGTCCGTCTGAGAGCGAGCGAAAGCGTCAGAATCACATAAAGCGGCTTCTACGAGCGGTTTGATGGTCCACTCGTCGAGCGGTCCGAAGCGATGCGCCAAATGGCTGAAGCCCAAGATCGTATTGCCGCGCACGTTCGAATGAGGATGAAGGGCGAGTTGGAGGCAGAAGGAATACGCCCAGTCTAAATCCGGCGCGGACAGGGCGGCTGCAATCACGGCGATGGACAAGTCATGGGGGCCGTCACTAGCCTTGACGGCCTCTGCGCTCGCTTCACACTGCCACTCCGGCTGCCGGAACGTCCTTTTGGTCACTGTTCCGCCTCCTGTCTCTGTTTTGCTGTGTGATTATACCCAGTGTGGCTTGCGTCTGACGCGCCTGCATGGGGTGGCTGGGTTTCTCCTAGGGTATGACACCCCGCACCACATTCCAAAATCCCCTGATGGACGATGGGCCGGACCCTGGCTCGTCTACCATGACGGCTTCTACTACCTGTCAGTGACGACGGGCAGGGACATCCGCATGCGCCGACCCGACCCACTCGCGGTGCTGCGGGATTTGGGCGCCCGAGTATTATCTGCTGGACGGGCCAAACGGCCATCGCTGGTACCTCTACTACGCGGCCTCGGACGGCGTGGATGACCACCACCGCCTCCACGTCTTGGAGAGGGAGGGGACAGACCCGTGCGGGCCGTATGTGTACAAGGCAAAGCTGGCGACAGACGCTGAAGACAAGCATTACGCCATTGACGGCAGCGTTCTCCAGAAGGCCGATGGCTCCCTCTACCTGCTCTGGGCGGGCCGCCCCGACCATGTCCTGTTCATCGCGCCGATGAGCGACCCATGGACAGTTTCGGGCGAGCGTGTCCACCTCCCTGCCGACGGCTTCGGGTGCGCCGAGGTTCGGGAAGGCCCAGTCGTCCCGTCGAGGGGCTGGATTTTCCTCGTCTACTCTGCGTACGATACGGGTAAGCCCGACTATAAGCTGGGTCTGCTGATCGTGGATGAGGCCGGCGACCCCTTGGACCCGGCCTCACGGACTCAGTATGCCTCCCCCGTCTTTGAGCGTTCTGACATGAACGGGGTCTATGGACCGGGCCACAATCACTTCTTCCAGTCGCCCGACGGAACGGAGGACTGGATCGTCTACCACGCCAAGGCCGAGTCCTGGTATACCTACGCGGGTCGGAGCCCCCGTGCCCAGCGCTTTACAGACATCAACCACTTCAAATCCATCAACGATACTGGGGGCACGCGGCGGGCGACGCCGCCTTTCAGCAGTTTGCTGCTCTGGTTCGGGGGACCCTGCGCGGGTCGGACCTTCTGGGGCGCTGGGGTGGCGAAGAGTTCGTCGCCGTGCTGCCGGAGACTGATGCCGCCAGTGCGCTGGCTGCCGCTGAGCAGGTCTGCACGGCGGTCGGCCGGGCGGTCTTTGCTGTCAGCGGCGGACTCCGCGTGACCTGCTCCATCGGAGTCGCCTCCTCGGAGAATCCTCCGGCCGAGGGGAGCGAAAGCCAGTGGGGGTGCAAAACGTGTGATGCGCTGCTCACTTCTGCCGACCAGGCGATGTACGCCGCCAAGCGCCTGGGTTGGTATCAGGTGCGTGCCGCAGGCGATCCGGCGGTCACGCAGCTTCTGGACCGCGATCAGGAGGTCGCATCGCGGGAAGACATGGCTCTGTCTGGGACCGTGGAAGCGCTCGTCGCGCTGGGGAAGAGTGAGAACCCGCGTGCCGGTGAACCCGCCAAGGCCGCTGCCCTGTTGTCAGCGGATCTTGCTCGGGCGCTCGGCTTGACTGCGGTCGAGAGCCGGCAGATCGGGTTGGCCGCACGTCTGCACCACATCGGTCTCGCGGGCGCCTCCGATGCTCGTGACACACACACCGACGTTAGTGCGGACGTCGTCAGCCACGCCCCCAGCCTGCGCCCCCTCGCGCCGCTGGTCTGCGCCCACCACGAACACCGGGATGGAAGCGGCTTTCCGAACGCGCTTGCAGGCTAGCAAATCCCAATGGTCGCCAGGATCATTGCAGTGGCCGATGCCTCTTGCCTTTTGACCGGCGGCTCCCCTTCGCGGCCAGCGCTGGGATTCGTGCCGGTGGTCGCCGAGATAAGGCGCGGTG
>JAYTRQ010000543.1:0-3807 GCA_043746125.1 Armatimonadota bacterium
GGTCCGCCAGCACGGCGTTGTGCCAGGCCGTCCACCAGTCCCGCCCCTGCCGGTCTCGTTGGCCGCGCAGGTCGAAATAGCCCGCCGCCATCTCGGCCATGAACAGAGGCCGTGCGCCGCCGAAGACGGGGAATCCTTCCAGTGTCGCCCGTTCCACCTGCCAGGCGTCCCACGCGGCCGGGGGGAGAGGATGCCGGCCGCTCCCCATCGCCAGCAGGTAAAGGAAGGACGACTCGCTGTAGCCGGCCCACCGGGCCGGCAGCCAGCCAGACTCCGGTTTCCATCCCATCTCCGGCGACGCGGCCGGGTCGGCGGGGCTGTTCTGCATCCAGATCCAATCCACCCGGCCCGTGACGTCGTCGGCCAGCCGCTGCACCTCCGTACGGGGCCAATAATCGGCGGCGGCGCGGACGCCCAGCAGGAGCAGGGCCGTATCCACCGACGACAGTTCGCTGTTCCAGACTCGTGCGCCGGTTTCTCTCTCTATGAAGTGAAAGAAAAACCCGTGTTCGCTGGGCAGCCGGTCCCTCAGGAAGCGGAGGGTCGTCAGGGCACGGGCGTAGCCCTGGGGGCGCGTAATCCAGCCGTGCGAGACACCGATGGGCAGAGCAGCCAGCGCATAGCCGGTCGCGGCCGTTGAGGCGACGGGGTGGGCGACGGGGTGGGCGTCGGACACGTTACGCCCGTTCCGCGCCCGGTCTTTAGTCAGCCCCGTCTGCGGGTCGGTCTCGTTCCAGAAGAAGTCGAACGCCCGCCTTTGCACTGTTTCCAGGGACGGAGGCGCGGCGGAGGCCGTCCGGGGAGCCAAACCACCTAACGCCAGCAGGAGAAAAAATCCCCGGAGTCTTCGCCGCATCTAGGCTTTTTCCTACTCTTTACTCTTTGACGCGCGTCAGGGTCAGGGACTGGTGCGTCGTCGGGTTGCTTAGGGTCAGGTGATCGCCGTCCAGGGTAAACGGGCCGGTCTGAGGCTTGGACTTGTCCGGGGGCAGGGCCACACTTATTGCGCCCATGCTCATGGACGTAATGGTCTGGGTCAGGCTGTCGCCGGACACGGTGTAGGTGCCGCTGCCGCCCATCGTGATGGAGATCGGGCCACCACCAGTCGAGACCGCCAGGGTCTCCTTGCCGTCCTCGGCAAAGGTGAAGGTCGAGGCCAAGGTCCCGCCCTGTGGGGTCGCCGTAGTTGCTTGCCACTTGCCGACAAGAGTCGGCTTATGGGCACACCCGGCCAGTGCCAAGAGGGACAGCAGCGGAGCCGCAAGCGTAATCCCAATTTTGGTCATACGAGGCTCCTCGGACAGAAGCAGAGAGGGAGTGCCCTAGGCCCAGACAGGCGGTGAGGCGCGGCGGGACCTGCACCCTGCTGCGCCCGCCGAGTTTCAGATAAGTTCCAGAGTGAGGCGTGTGCCCTGGCTTTGAGTTCCCTAGACGGAGGCCGCCACCACTTTGGCCTCGGTCTCGGTCTGGATGCTCTCAGCGACGAGTTTCTCTACGGTACGCGTAGACTCGCCCATTGAGTTGGAAGCGGCATCAATCCGCTTCTGGCTGACGGGGCAGATGGCCCAGGCTTTGACCTTGGCGGGCTTCTTCACCCCGATCTGGTTGGTGCCGCCCTGCTGGTAGTTGACGGTGACGGTGTATCCCGCGATCTTCGCATCATAAGACGCCATGCTCGTAATCTCCCGAAGAATGAGTTCTTTCTCTAGAAAGTTCGCCGTTCCAAACGGCGATTCCTGCACGACTTTTTGCCCCCTCTGTGCGATTCGGTTCCTGGTTCCCCCGGTCCCCAATAATGGGGGGACCGGATCCTCTCCCGTTCACGTTGGTTTGGATCCTATCCCTGCCCCGTTCACGTTGGTTTGGATCCTATCCCTGCCCCGTTCACGTTGGTTCGGATCCTATCCCTGCCCCGTTCACGTTCGTTCCGGGTCTGTCCCTTCCCTCGGAGGGAAGGGCTTCGGATAAAGTCATCAGATAAAGAGGGTGGAGGGGGGCTACTCGTCAGGAGCCGGGGCCGCTCGTCCTGTCCTCTGTCCTGTTCCAAAGCCCTTCTCTGCTCTCTGAAGCCCTTCCCTCCGAGGGAAGGGACAGACCCGGAACGAACGTGAACGGGGCAGGGATAGGATCCGAACCAACGTGAACGCGACAGGAAGAGGATCTTATGACCGAGTTTAACGCCAAAACCGTCGCCGTCGTCGGCCTGGCCCGGAGCGGCCTGGCCTGCTGCGAGGTCCTGACCAAGCTCGGCGCGACCGTCGTTCCCTACGACGCCAAGCCCGCCGACCAGATCGCGGATGCCGTGCGGGCCGTGGAGGCGCTGGGCCTGACGCCCATCACGGGCAGCGTCCCGCTGGACTACGCAGCCCTGGACTACGTCGTCACCAGCCCCGGCGTCCGCAAAGATGCCCAAGTCTTGCAGGCCGCCGTCGCGGCGGGTGTGCCAGTGCTGGGCGAGATTGAGGTGGCTTATCGTATCGCCCGTGCGCCCATTCTCGCGATCACGGGCACGAACGGCAAGACGACCACGACGGTTTTGCTGGCTGAGATGCTGAAGGCGGCCGGGATCCAGACGTTCATCGCCGGCAACATCGCGGCCGGGGACATCGCCATGCCCTTGATCCAGGCGGCGTTCCTGGCCCCGCCCGAGGCAGCGATTGTGGCCGAGATCTCGTCGTTCCAGCTTGAGTGGGTGTCCACGTTCCGCCCGAAAGTGGCCGCGCTGCTGAATATCACGCCCGACCATGGTGACCGGCAGACTTGGGAGGAATACGTTGCCGCTAAGTGGCGCATCTTCGAGAACCAGACATCGGATGATTTCGCGGTTCTGCATCCTGGCTTGATTGTGCAATTCATGGACAGGGTCTTTGATTGTAACAGTGAAGATATTGAGGATATTGATGATGTGAAAGTCATCGGCCAGATTTGGGATTTCGGAATGTACAAGTTGAGGGGCGACTTCAGTGGTGTTCGCATTAGCCAAAAGCTCATGTCACGGGATAAATACTTAACGATACACCATGGGAGTTACAGTCATTTTCTGAGACCGACGACTGGCTCACGCAAAGATGATAAAATCTGCGAAGTGGCCCAAATAAAACTGCCCGGCGCACACAATCTAGAGAATGTCATGGCGGCGGCGGCAATGGCAAGTGCTTTCGGCGTCAGCATTGAACCCATCCGCCAAGTCGCGACGACCTTCACCGGCGTCGTGCATCGGCTGGAATACGTGGATACGGTGGACGGCGTCAAGTACGTCAACAACTCCATGTGTACCAACGCCGCCGCGTTTGAGAAGTCTTTGGAAGCCTTGCCGGAGCCGAAGGTCGTCATCGTGGGCGGCGTCTACAAGGGCGACGACGTGGCGAAACTGGGTGAGGCCGTGGCCGCGAACAACGTCCGCGCCCTCGTCCTGATTGGGCGGTCCGCACCCGAAATTGAAGCCTCGGCGCGAGCGGCGGGATATGAGAACGTGTACCGGGCGGGGACGCTGCACGAGGCCGTCGCACAGGCGCGGACGTTAGCCGCGCCGGGGGATACCGTTTTGCTGGCCCCGGCGTGTGCATCGTTCGATATGTTCAAGGACTTTGAAGACCGGGGCGACCAGTTCAAGGCGGCGGTGAAGATCCTATCCCGTCTCGCTTGAGGCTCGCCACCCTTCCCTCGGAGGGAAGGGCTTCAGAGAAAGAAGGAAGGGCTTCGGAAACCAATCGGGAGCGGCAGCGTCTGAACGAGCGGCAGCGTCTGAACGAGCGGCAGCGTCTGAACGAGCGGCAGCGTCTGAACGAGCGGCAGCGTCTGAACGAG